>JBNJDW010000173.1:0-4135 GCA_051745265.1 Pseudomonadota bacterium | reverse complement strand
TGGCATCAGTTTTTAACTGCCAGACCTGCATCTTCTGTCGTTCCGGACTGACCGTGACAGCCGCGCATTTATCCCAGAACGCCTGTATTTTTTGCGGATCAGGATTGTCCTTTGATTTTTTGACATCATTAAAAGCCTGCCAGAACAGATTACGCAACGGCTGATGCAACTGAAAAGCCCGTTGCCAGTGCGATACATTCTGCGCCGTTTTAAAGGTCTCAGTCAGCGTATGAAGCATCAAATCGCCTTTGTTTTTATGGGCTTTTTTACCCCGCTCCATAATCGAAGACCGCTCCGAAGACGTATGTGGGGCGGAACGATTAAAAGTATTATCCGGATCAAGCAGCATCTCAACAGCAACTTCCCCGCCTGTTTTTTCATCCTGCAGCCGGATGACCCCTTTGTTAGGTCCCTTCACATCACCGAGCCCGGCCCCGGTCAGATACAAAAAGTCTTCCAGATCCCCCGCGCTTTTGGGACGCTGATTATCATCAAGATAGTTTTTATACAGTTCAATCCCCGGATAAATCGCCACGGTCAACGGTGCTGTCTGTTCTGTTAAAACATCGGTTTGGACCTTATGACTTTGATCTTCCAGCCAGCCCAGCGGCTGCAGAATGCCCGGATTCATCAGGTCTTCGACATCCAAAGGGCCGATGCGGATAACAACACCATGACTGTCTAAAAACAGCATATCGTGATGCGTGCCCCGAAAAATCTGCGCCTCTTCCGGCAGGGGCAGGCCCATCTGACCCAGCATACGCTCAACACGTTTTGCATAGGGATGGTCATTGAAAAAATCTATACCCCGGAAATCATCGCGGATTTCACGGCCGTCTTTATGATCGGTGTAACACCAGCCATATTGGAAGTCTGCTTTTTTATCTGCCGTTTTGCGCTCTACCATGCCACCTAAAATCCCCCGGGGCTTTTATATAATCAGATTATAAGGGTATTATGTATAAATAAAGTTAATAATAGCCCGCAAAACCGGCATCCGTCAATAGATTGCGACGGATGGTCTGCACGGTTTTGAATGGGGTTTGGGCGCTGTTTTTTAACAGCGTTTCAATCACAGATTAAAAAAAATTTCGGAACGAAGAGGATGAACTTTATTTCATTTGCAAATCAATTAATTTTTTGCATTAATACAATAGTATTTTAACCCTGAAAAGGTTTCCTCTGCCCATGCGACACATTCTCATAAAAAATCGGCTGATTAGCACTACTTTGTTGGCAACTTGCTCATTTCTAACCTTTCTTCCCGCCTACGCTGACATCGTAGATGGAAAATACAGTGTCAACCAAACCTTTGATGTGCAGCGTTCGCCTGCTTTCCCTACCGCTGGATCACCGTTTAATCTGAGTAATTTTGCACAACCTTTCCGTGATAATGGTACACAATACGATATCGACACCGGCTATATCAGCTTCTTTTACACGGGCGATAATGACAATCTGGTCGGTATACGATTGTATGATTCTGGTGATAGTGTATTGGAAACCATTTCGACAAGCGGTGATATTTACGGGCTGGAAGAAGAAGGTTTCCTCTATGTTGCCGATACGGGTGGCTGGGGTACATTTGTCTCCAACAATGAAGGGTTCTCCTACGGCGACTCTACAAGTTATATAACAAGTGAAGCTGGCATTGCAAACTTGGCTGATTTAATGGCTTATATAGCCAGCAGCTCTCCTTTGGGCGATGGAGAAACAGCAAGTGGTGGTGGCGGTGGAAACACATTATTGAATGCCGTACAAACCCAAAAGAACACAGTCGGATATGGCGCTGCGCAATCTTTGGACAGCTTTGTTTCAAGCAGCAGCGACGTACAATTGCAAGCCGCCTTCAGTAGCCTTTCAACCGCTGAAGAACAATCCGATGCCGTGAGCCAGACGCTCCCAGTCACTACCGGCAGCACGACCAATGCTGTCTTAAACACGATGGGACAAACGACCCAGATCATTCAGGCGCGGACTGGATCACTATCAGGGCTTTCTTCAGGGGACGGCCTTATCAGCGAAGATAACATGTGGTTTAAACCCTTTTATACAATGGCAGATCAGAACAACGAAAACGGGGTTATAGGCTATGAAACGGAAGGCTACGGCATGGCAGGTGGCTATGACCACGCCATTGGTGACTGGCGCGTTGGCGCGGCCATTTCTTATGGCTACACCACCGTCGACAGCAATGACGAACGCCATGATGTAGATATCGAAAGTTATGAAGCACTGCTCTATAGCAGCTATTCCCTAAACCCAAAGACCGAGGCAAATTTCATTGCTGGTGCTGGCTACCATAACAGCGATTCCAGCCGTACCATCAATATCGGTGGTATCGACCGGATTGCATCTGCCGATTATGATAGCTGGAGCGCCCGGGTTGGCGCCGGTATCGGTCATGTCATAAAGGTGAACAGCAAACTGCAGTTTATCCCGTCAGCACGGATCGATTACACTTATATAAAAAATGAAAATTACCTGGAAGCAGGGGCCGGTGGCTTAGACCTAAATATGGATTCCCAGTCAACCGAACAATTGATCCCTGAGGCTTCCGGAAAGGCAACGTATAAAGTCACTGACCAGCTATCTTTCGATGCGCAGGCCGGTATTGGCTATAACGCCCTGTCAGAAAAAGCCAGCGTGACGTCAACATTTGTCGGCGGTGGCAGCTCTTTTACCACGGAGGGGATCGAACCATCGCCCTGGCGAATTCGTAGCGGTGCCAGCATGCAATATCAATATAACGATTCAGTTGATTTCAGCGTTCATTATGACCGCGAAGATCACGGTGCTGACTTTAACAATCAAAGCGTATCAGCAAAGTTAATGGTCAGCTTCTAATTCTTTCGTTATATCGAGCTGTAACGCGCCATTGGACCAGCAGCAGTGATGATCGAAATCCTCCATGACCACTATTTTCGGCTTTTTCTCCGCAGGGAAACGCCTGGCATAGGCGCGGGAGATTAATTCGGGCATAACCTTATCTTTGCCGCCAACATAATGAACTTGAGGGATATCCACAAGCCGTTGCCAAAAATCTGCTGGATTAAGCGAGCCCTCCAGCGGGGTAAGTTGATGAAACATCGACCAGGCTTTAATATCGAGATTACCAGCAACAGTAACAAGTCGGGCAACATCATTGCGCCTATGAGCTGCGACAAGCGCGGCTAAGGCCCCGCCGCCTGAATATCCAATTAGAACAAGAGACTCTGCACCAAATTTATTTTTCAAAGAATCAATTGCCTTGCTGGTTGACCGGATAACCTCCGGCGCGAAACGGTGAGACGTCCAATAGCGCTGATCACAAGCCGGCTGTTCGTCCAGATTGACATATTGGCAAGGCCGGGACAGATAAACAGCATTTCCACCACCGGGTGGGTGGGCAAGGGCGAGTTTCAACGCCAGCGGATCATGCGGTGTCGGATTCAATGAAGGCCGATGATGACCGGACCAAGCAAACCCATCCCCTTCAATATAAACCGTCAGGACCGATGATTTGTGCTGTGTTGCAGGTATAAATGACGCCAGATCAAACATCTCTCCAGAAACAATAATCTGTTTTTGCCACTCCGAAGCGGAAGCAAATGTCTGGGCCAGTTGTACACGTTTTTCGGGCGGCATGATCGAACAGGCTGTCAAACAAAACATGCATAATGAGAAAAATGCTGCTTTGTTCAAAAGATTTCTGATATGAATTTTGAAAAAGAACATCCCTGTATCTTAAAGAAAGGCATTTCTGTAAGAAATGGTGGTGGGAGTAGGATTCGAACCTACGTAGACTAAGTCGGCGGATTTACAGTCCGCTGCATTTGACCGCTCTGCCATCCCACCACATATTTGTGGTCTTTTTTGGCCAGACCTGATAGAGATAATCTTGATACTGAATAACAGGCACAGTGTCAATGGACCACTCCAAAAAATGTGACATAAAATGACAAAAAACTTCCCGCCGCGCAAATCCGGCTTTAAACCGAACAAATTTTCCGGCAAACCCGGCGCCCCGAAAAAGAAAAAGGAATCAAGCGGCGGCCTGCCGGTCAAGGGGCGTTTGCTCTATGGTACCCATGCCTGTATCGAGGCGTTGAAAAACCCTGATCGCACCATCCACAAAATCTATGTCACTCAAAAA
>JBNJDW010000172.1:0-4161 GCA_051745265.1 Pseudomonadota bacterium | reverse complement strand
CCCAAAGGATTTGATGCGGCGTGTTATCAGGATGAATTTATCAATGGCCTGTCAATCGGCGCGCCGCCGGATATGATGTTTCGCGGCGGCCAGGATTGGGGGTTTCACCCGCTGGATCCCGCAGCGCAGATTAAAAACCGTTTCGGGTATCTTCGGGCCTGTTTTCGGCATTATTTTCGCTATGCTAAAATCGTCCGCATTGATCATGTTATGGGGTTGCAGCGGCTGTATTGCATTCCGGCCGGGCAGGCGGCGACGGAAGGCAGCTATCTGTATTATCCGTTTGACGCGCAACTGGCGCTGTTATGCCTGATGGCCTGGCAGCAAGAGGGCATTCTGATTGGCGAGGATCTGGGCACGGTATCGTCCAAGGTTCGTAAGGCC
This sequence comes from Pseudomonadota bacterium, assembly GCA_051745265.1. Classification (GTDB taxonomy): domain Bacteria; phylum Pseudomonadota; class Alphaproteobacteria; order Micavibrionales; family CSBR16-224; genus JBNJDW01. The sequence goes on along the minus strand of JBNJDW010000172.1, from coordinate 3,777 downwards.
CTGACCAAACGCGGTATTAACCGGATGTGGGTCGGGCAGTTTGAATTGAAGCGCGACTGGACAAAATCCTTCGGCCATATGAACCAGACGATGATGGCCTGCATGAATACCCATGATATGTTTCCTTTTACGGCTTATATACAGGGGATAGATATTGACCGTTTTCATGCGCTGGGCCTGATAAATGTGCGGGAACGCAAAGCCCAGCATAAAGACCGGGCACAGGTGACCAAAAGCCTGAAAGCAGAGGGCGATCCGTATCTGACCTATCTGTCGGGTATGGCAGACTCGAAAGCCCGCTATCTGATGGTTAATTTTGAAGATTTATGGGATGAAACCGAACCGCAGAACATGCCCGGTATTACCGATGCCTATCCCAACTGGCGTAAAAAGTTCAGACAGCCCATTGACGGCTGGGCAGAATTGCCCAAAGTAAAACAGGCCCTTAAAATTTTGAATCAACAGCGGAGCAACAGCTGATGAGTGAGACCATGACCACCGGAAATACGGGGACGACCGGCCTGTTGACGCAGGAAGACCTGCATTATTTCAACGAAGGGCGGTTTTTACACCTGTTTGATAAGCTGGGCGCGCATATTCTGCCCGATGGCGCGGTGCATTTTGCTGTCTGGGCCCCCAATGCCAAAGCGGTTTCGGTCATCGGTGAATTCAATGGCTGGGCACGGGGCCGTGATGTGCTGTCCCCGGTCGGCAGTTCAGGGATCTGGGCCGGGATTTTCAAATCCCCGCAGAAGGGGCAGGCTTATAAATATTTTATCCAGTCGGCCCATAACGGGTTTGAAGTTGAAAAGGCCGATCCGGTGGCGTTTTGCGCGGAAACGCCGCCCTGCACAGCCTCGGTCATTTGGGATCTGGCTTATGACTGGCATGATGGTGACTGGATGCAGGCCCGCACCCAGAAACAGGCGCTGAATGCGCCGATGTCGATTTATGAAGTCCATCTGGGATCGTGGAAACACAAGGTCGAAGACAACAACCGGCCGCTGTCCTATACCGAGCTTGCCGATGAACTGGTCGATTATGTCGTCCAATGCGGCTTTACCCATGTCGAATTGATGCCGGTGATGGAGCATCCCTTCGGCGGGTCCTGGGGCTATCAGGTCACCGGCTATTTTGCCCCGACCCGGCGCTATGGTAATCCGCAGGAATTAATGTATCTGGTTGACCGTCTGCATCAGGCCGGTATCGGCGTGCTGCTCGACTGGGTACCCTCACATTTTCCGGGGGATGAACACGGGCTTGCCTATTTTGACGGCACGCATTTATACGAGCATGCCGATGAGCGGCAGGGATTTCACCCTGATTGGAAAAGCTATATTTTCAATTTTGGCCGCCGTGAAGTGCAAAGCTTTCTGATCAGCAATGCCATTTTCTGGCTGGAGAAATATCACATTGACGGGCTGCGCGTTGATGCGGTGGCCTCGATGCTGTATCTGGATTATTCGCGTAAGGACGGCGAGTGGATTCCCAATAAATACGGTGGCCGTGAAAATCTGGAAGCGATTGATTTCATGCGTAACCTGAATGAATCTGTTTATGGCCAGTATCCCGGCGTTCAGATGATTGCCGAGGAATCGACCTCCTGGCCGATGGTTTCAAAACCGACCGTGATCGGCGGGCTTGGTTACGGGCTGAAATGGGATATGGGCTGGATGCATGATACATTGCAGTATTATCGGGAAGATCCGGTCCATCGCCGGTATCATCAGGACACGCTGACCTTCAGATCAATTTACGCCTTTCACGAAAATTTTGTCCTGCCGCTGTCGCATGATGAAGTCGTCCATGGCAAAGGCTCATTGATTGATAAGATGCCCGGCGATGACTGGCAGAAATTTGCCAATCTGCGTAATCTCTATACCTATATGTTTGCAACGCCGGGTAAAAAGCTGTTGTTCATGGGCGGTGAATTTGCCCAAACTGCGGAGTGGAATCATGATCACAGTCTCGACTGGCATTTGCTGGATCACGCGCCGCACCGTCAGATGCAAAAGCTGATCACCGATTTAAATGCGGTGTATAAAAGCGAACATGCCTTGCATCAGGATTGTGATCCGTTAGGCTATGAGTGGGTTGATGCCAGTGACAATGCACAAAGCGTGCTGAGCTTTCTGCGTAAGGGCGCCAAGGGTGAAACCCTGCTCTGCGTTTTTAACCTGACGCCGGTGCCGCGCGATGATTATAAAATCGGTGTACCGCAACAGGGGGACTGGAAAATGGTCTTTAACAGTGATGATCCGCAATATGGCGGCAGTGGTTACACACCGCACACCGCCTGCCGGGCTGACAAGACACCGGTCCATGGCCGGCCTTACAGTATCAGCCTGTCGCTACCGCCGCTGGGGGGCGTAATGCTGCTATGCAAATAACCGAAAACCGCATTGCTGAATTTACCGAGGCCGACAGGCGGATCGGCGCCACCTATGTCGCGGGCAAGGGCTGTTATATCCGCCTTTGGGCGCCCAAAATGAACCGCGTGTTTATAAGCTGGCAGGGCGATGATCCGATTGAATTGACCGCCGAAGATCGCGGCTATTTCAGCGGCTTTTTCCCTGACGCCAAACCGGGGGACCGGTATGTCTTTGTCACCGAAGGCGGTGAAGAACTGCCCGATCCGGCTAGCCGCTATCAGCCCGAGGGTCTGTTCGGCCCGTCCGAAGTGGTTGATCAGGATTATAACTGGCAGGCGGAAAACTATACGCCGGTGCCCTATGATCAATGGGTCATCTATGAAATTCATACCGGGACATTTTCCAGCCGCCATGATTTTCAGGGCATTATTGATGATCTGCCGCGCTTGAAGGAGCTCGGGGTCACCACGCTTGAAATTATGCCGGTCTCGGCCTTTTCCGGGGAGCGGAACTGGGGCTATGACGGGGCGTTCCCTCATGCGGTGCAGGACAGTTACGGCGGCCCCACAGCGTTAAAAAATCTGGTCGATCAGGCCCATCAGATGGGCTTTTGTATTGTGCTGGATGTTGTCTATAACCATCTGGGGCCGGAGGGCAATATCCTGCCGCGCTTTGGCCATTATTTTCAGGACCGCTATCATACCCCCTGGGGCGAGGCGCTGAATTTTGATGGTTTTGACAGCGAAGAAGTCCGCCGTTATTTCCTGCAAACCGTCTGGCAGTGGTTGGTCGAATACAGATTTGACGGGTTGCGTCTTGATGCGGTGCAGACCATATTTGACACCAGCCCGGTACCGTTTTTAGAAGAAATCGCCCGGCTGAAAACAGCGGCGGAAGAACATCGCGGCCTGCCGCTTAAAATTATTGCCGAAACTGATATGAATGATTCCCGCCTGATTGCCCCTTATCGGCAAAATGGTCTGGGCATGGATGCCCATTGGGCCGATGATCTGCACCATAACCTGCATGCTCTGTTAACGGGGGAGCGGCAGGGTTATTATCAGGATTACGGCAGTCTTGATCAACTGGTAAAAATCTATCAAAAGGGCGTGGCTTATGACGGGGATTATTCGCCCTTTCGCAAGCGCAATAATGGCCGGCCTTATGACGGGATTGATCCCAAACAGCTGATTGTCGAAACGCAGAACCATGATCAGATTGGCAATCGTGCCTTTGGCGAGCGGCTGGCCAGCCATCTTGATTTTGAATCTTTGAAACTGATGTCGGCTGCGGTGTTGTTATCCCCCTTTACACCGTTGATTTTTATGGGCGAGGAATGCGGCGCGCAAAATCCGTTTCATTATTTTGTCAGCCACGAAGATAAAGATCTGAACACTGCGGTGCG
>JBNJDW010000171.1:0-4164 GCA_051745265.1 Pseudomonadota bacterium | reverse complement strand
CTAACAGCGCATAGGCTTTGGCGGTCTGAATCAGGGCCTGAGAGGCGCGCGGCCCCGGACCCCATTCGACATATTCACGGACATCCTTGGTTGATTCGCTGCCGGGGCGCAAGGCACGCACCAGCTTTAATGCTGCCTGCAATACGGCATCACCAACCGGCATCTCGCGGATCAGATGTTGCAATTCCAACAGTCTGTCCGATGAAAACAGCAATTTGGGGGCGCTTTCAACCCCGGCGGTGGTGGCCAGTACCATGGCTTTTTCCTGGTCAAGATCGGGATAGCCGACATCAATCTGCATCAGAAACCGGTCGCGCTGGGCTTCGGGCAGGGGATAGGTGCCTTCCTGCTCCAACGGGTTCTGGGTGGCCAGTACATGGAAAGGTTGGGGCAGATCACGGCTGTGTCCGGCGATGGTAACGCGGCGTTCCTGCATGGCTTCAAGCAAGGCGGATTGCGTCCGCGGACTGGCGCGGTTGATTTCATCAGCCATTAAGAGCTGGCAGAAAACAGGCCCCTCGATAAAGCGGAAATGGCGCTGGCCGTCCTGATCCTGCTGTAGAATTTCAGAGCCCAGAATATCAGCCGGCATTAAATCAGGTGTACATTGGATTCGTTTGGTATCAAGGCCCATAACCGCGCTAAGCGTATGGACCAATCGGGTTTTACCAAGGCCCGGCAGACCAATCAAAACCGCATGCCCGCCGGAGAGGATGGTCGTCAGGCTGAGGCGAATAACCTGATCCTGCCCCAGAATGAATTTTTGAATTTCCTTGTCAATGATCCGCAGATCATCATGAAAGGCGTCAAACTGTTCTGAAATATCTTTTTTAATGGCGGTGTTTTCGGTCATGGTTTTCCTGTATATTCAATAAAGCGTCTCTAAGCTATAACATGTAGTATGAACGTAACAGAATTTTAGGCAATGGAAAATTCCTGGGGAAAATTCCCGCGGAAAATTCCTGCCGTGTTTTTTGGAGAATAAATGTCTGATACCCCCAAGGGAAAACTCAGCCGCGCGGCCTGGATGGATAGCCCCGAGACGCTGAAACTGATGCTGGCGCTGTGCGGCGGCAGTGATGATAACGGCGATGAAGCCCGCTTTGTCGGCGGCTGTGTCCGTGATGTGGTTTTAAACCGCAGCGTTTTTGATATTGATATTGCAACAGCGCATGATCCAGAAGAGGTCATCAGCCGCCTTGAGGCCGCCGAAATAAAAGCCATCCCGACCGGTATTGAACACGGCACTGTCACTGCCGTTGTTGAAGGCGCCCGTTTTGAAGTCACGACCCTGCGCCGTGATGTCGAAACCGATGGCCGTCATGCACGCGTGGCCTTTACCGATAACTGGAAGGAAGACGCGCGGCGCCGTGATTTTACCATGAATGCGCTGTACTGTGATATTCGCGGTGATATTTACGATTATTTTGACGGGCTCGAAGATGCCCGGCAGGGGATTGTCCGCTTTATTGATGATCCGGCCGCCCGTATCGAAGAAGACGTCCTGCGGATTTTACGTTTTTACCGGTTTCATGCCCATTACGGTAAGGCCGATCCATTGCCGGAGGCCCGGTCAGCCTGCCGGCAGGGGGCCAAAGATCTGGCAAATCTGTCTGCGGAACGTATCCAGATTGAAATCTTAAAGCTGTTGCAGGCGGCCAATTGTGCTGCAGTCTGGCAGATGATGGCAGATGACGGCATTCTTGATATTATTTTAAAACCGGCCCGTGATACAGCCAGTCTGGCCCATCTGGTTGCGATTGAGCTGGCGCTTGATAGTAAATCCTATGCCCCGCGGCGGTTGGCGGCGTTGATTGGCTTTGATCCCAAGGCGGCAAAGGATATAGCCGCGGCGCTAAAACTGTCCAATACCGACCGCAAGACCTTGATACGAATCTGTGATCCGGCTGCGCGGCTGGACCATAATACGCCCGCCCCGCAGATGCGGCAGGAAATATACCGGCATGGTATTGAAGATACCCTGAATCGTTTATTTATGACCGCTGCCGTAGATAAAACCCCGGTGGAGGACATGGAAACCCCGTACCGGTTGGTTATCCGCACCCGTTTGCCGCGTTTACCGGTGAAGGGCAGTGATCTGATCACCCGCGGTCTGGAACCGGGGCCGGATTTCGGTAAAACGCTGAAAGCGGTGGAAGACTGGTGGCTGGCCGCGGATTTTGAACCGGGCCGGACAGCTTGCCTTAAAAAACTTGATGAGATCATCGCCGGTTAAAGCGCTGCCGGGGGTTAAAGCTTACCCGTGCGGATAATTTTCGGCAGTTTGCCGGAAAGCCCCATGGCCTGATGTTCGAAAAACCGTTTGGCCGGCGGAATGCGGTTGATCAGGCCAAGGCCGGTATCACGCAATATACGGATCGGGGCAAGGTTGTTTGAAAACAATCTGTTCAGGGCATCGGTCATAACCGCCATCGCCAGATTATCGCGGCGGCGCCAGCGTTCATATTTTTCCAGAACCGACACACTGCCGATATCCAGCCCCAATTGTCTGGCCTCAGTAATGATTTCGGCAAGGCAGGCGATATCCCGCATGCTTAAATTCAGCCCCTGTCCGGCGATGGGATGGATCCGGTGGGCCGCCTCGGCAATCAGGGCAACGCGGGGGGCGGTATATTTTTTGGCGTGGCAGAGGCCAAGGCTGAAGCTTTGCGGCGGGGCAATGGTTTGCACTTTGCCAAGCTGATTTTCAAATTTTTGTTGTAACAGGGCGTTAAAGTCATCATCGGGCTGGGCGATAATCCGCGCCGCATCGCCGCCATGCTCGGTCCAGACGACGGAGGATCGATGATTGCCATTAGCATCATCAGTCATGGGCAGAATGGCAAAGGGCCCGGCGGGCAGGAAATGTTCCACCGCGATATTTTCATGGGGTAATTCATGGGTGACATTACAGGCAATGGCATCCTGATCGTAGGACCAGCGCCGGACATCAATGCCCAGCCAGTCACGGGTTTTGGACTGCACACCGTCGGCGGCAATCAGTAAAGGGGTCTCAATGATCTCCCCATTTGACAACGTCAGTTGAACACCGGTATCGGTATAGGCAAAGCTGTCCGCGGCAACGCCGGTCATATGGGTGACTGTTTTCTGGCTTTTGACATGTGCCATCAGAGCCTTGCGCAGCAGGCGGTTTTCAATGATCCATCCAAAAGCATCATGCCCGGTCATCAGGCTGTCAAAATGTAAAAACTGCGGGGCCTTACCATCGGCAACGCGAATCTGTTCAATCGGGCAGGCCTGTGGGGCCAGCTCATCCCAAATGCCGATGGCCTTCAGCACGCGCTGTGATCCGGCAGAGATCGCCGTTGTTCGCCCGTCATACTGTTCGGTGGTCTGGGTTTGCGGTTTCTCGCGGTCAATACAGGTGACGGCCAGCCCATAGCTGCCCAGCACCGCGGCCTGGGTTAAACCGGCAAGTCCGCCGCCAAGAACAATAATCTGTGATCTATCTGCTGTCTGTTTTGTCATCATCTAGATGTAGCGCGAAACTGTCATAGGGGCAAGTCAGGAATAAAGGCCCAGTGTTTCAAAGCTTTCACCGCCCAGGCCTTTTTTGAATCGTGTGACCCCCTCGGCCTGTTCGGGGTTAATACCGCCAAGATCGAGCCATTTGATACCGCGGCTTTTTAAGCTGCCAATCGCATGCCATAACAGTAGATGATGGGCCCGGCTGGCGCGGCCGTCTTCATTGCTCCAGCCGATCTGATAGGTGGCGCTGCGGCCATGCAGCCGGAAATACATCATCGCCAGCGGCGGGCCGTCGGCTTTGCTGGCGGTCAGAATCAGACTGTATTCGTCCCTGGTCCGGATGCTTTCCATGGCGCGGATAAACTCCGGGGTCGCCCCGGCATAATTTTTACTGGCTTTGTCCTGACTGTAAGCGGCCAACAGCAGGTCAAGCATCAGGCCTTTGTCGTCGCGTTCAACCATAAGATCGGTGTCTTCAGCGCGGCGCAGCATATTACGCCACTTGCCGTGAAACCCCTCGCGGATGACATCCAGATCTGCCCCAAGATCAAGCCATAGGGTTTTATACCCCGGACCTGCTTTTTTAAAACCAAGTCGTTTAAAGGCATCACTCAAGGCCGGATCAACGGCGATTTCGGGAATAAAACGCCGTTTGCGGCCCAGCCGCGCCGGGAA
>JBNJDW010000170.1:0-4217 GCA_051745265.1 Pseudomonadota bacterium | reverse complement strand
ATTACCGCCCAGCCTGACCCGATTAAAGGCAGATGATAAAAAACTGATTGAATTTACCCAGGACCTGTTACGTATTCCCAGCCTGACACCGATTGATAAAAGTGACCTGCAGGCGGCCCGCCAAAGCCTTGATCTTATCGAGGATTTTGTCAAAGGCACCGGCGCTGAAGTACATCGGATGTCTTTTTCCGGTGGGCATGAAAAATGGGATTACGAAGTTGATAATCTGTATGTTGAATGGGTTATCGGCAAACCTGAAAAACATCTGTGTTATATCGGCCATACCGATGTTGTGCCGACCGGACCGGAACAGAACTGGTCACGGGCCCCCTTTAGCGGCCAGATCAAAGACGGCTATGTCCATGGCCGCGGGGCAACAGATATGAAAGGCAGCGTGACCGCCTTTACCGCTGCGGTAAAAGCGCTGACTGAAAAAAGCCATAATGAGGACGTTAATCTGCGTATCGGTATTTTGCTGACAACAGATGAAGAATGGGCCGCGGTGAACGGGACCCGTAAAGTGCTCGACTGGTTACAGAAAAATGGTAAAAACCCTGATGCTTTTATTGTCGGCGAGCCCAGTTCGCATGACGAGGTCGGCAGCCATGTCAAGCTGGGCCGCCGGGGCAGCCTGTGCGGTACTTTTAATGTTGCCGGGGTGCAGGGCCATGCCGCTTATACAGAGCTATTTGAAAATCCCAACCGGGCGCTGGCGCTGGCGATCAGTATTCTGAACAGTGAATCCTGGCATGATGGCAATGAATATTTCCCCAATACCAATTTTGAAACCATTGCCCTGGACTCCGGAAACTTTAATGCCACGGCCGTAGTCCCCGGACAGGCAACGGCGTTGTGGAATATTCGTTTTACCCATCAACAGACCCCCGAAGGCCTGTATGAACACATCAAAGAACGTTTAAAAAACCCGCCGGAATGGGCAAAACAGCACCCGGATGCCGATAAGCTGGATAAGATTGAGGTTGTGGCCAATATTGATACAGCGTCAAAACCCTATTACAGCCCGCCCGGTTTACTGGCCGGGGCGGCTGCAAAAGCGATCAAGGCGATTAAAGGTGCTTTGCCGAAACTCAATGGCAGTGGCGGTACCACCGATGGCCGCTTTGTCCATCAATATTTCCCCAAGGCCGAAATCATCGAACTGGGCCTGCCCGAGCGCGGCGGCACGCATCATTGCGGCGCGCCGGATGATTATCTGAAGAAAGGCGGCATGCATCAGATTGATGAACGGGCCAGCCTGTCTGATTTAATTGCCCTTCGCGATATTTTTGCCAAAACCCTTGTTCATTATAATGGTCAGCAAGATGATAGAAAACCACGCCCGAAAAAGACCAGAGCCCCTGATCACCGCTCTTGAAGATCGGCACGCGACGGCGGTCCGCCAGCTTTATAAAAAATCGGTCGGTGAAAACAAGGCCGGTTTTATTCAGGATCTGTCTTTTCACGGTGATATTATTGATCAGGCCAAAAAGATCGAACAGCAGGGCGGAGTCTTCTGGGTTGTTCTCTTGGAGAGGCAGCTTGTTGGTTTTGGCGCTTTAAAACCAACGGATACACCCGGTGTTGTTGAATTGTGCAAACTTCACGTCTCCTCTGATGTGCAGAGTAAAGGCATCGGTAAGTCGCTGTCACTGGCCCTGATTGATCACGCCCGAGACAGCGGCGCCCGTGAAGTCAGCCTGCATGTAACGGTCTCCCAGACCGCGGCGCTGGCTTTGTATCGCAAGCTTGGCTTTCAAAAAACCGGTCAGGAAGTCTTTGAAACCAGACTTGGCGATGCCGGGCAAAAGCAAATCTTCGATACGGTCTTTATGACGCTGGCGCTTTAGATCTTTTATGATCGCCGGGATATCAATTTTCAATATACGGAACAGTGTTTCTTTTTATCCGTTAGCATCAGGAAAGCAGATTTCCTGCATTTTGCGCTTTTTCCAACCTGAATTTAAAGGACCCGGCCCATGAGCTATAAAAGATTTTTTGCGATGATCGCGACCGCGGTGGTTGTCATGTTTATTTTAAAATATCTGAATACTTTCCAGATTGATCATGTCTATTTCAGTGAGACCCGTTTCTATATGGCCTTTATGATGGGCGCGGCGATGGCGGTGATCATGCTGTCTTTTATGTTGGGTATGTATAAAAACAAAAATATAAATCTGTCGATATATGCCGGAAGTATCATCGTCTTTCTGCTGGCTTTATTTCTGGTCCGCAGTCAGGAGACAGTCGAAGATGTGTCCTGGATGAAAGCGATGATTCCGCATCACTCGATCGCCATTCTAACCAGTGAACGCGCAGAAATATCTGATCCACGGGTGCGTGATCTGGCCGATCAGATTATTAAAGCCCAGCGCGAGGAGATCGCAGAAATGAAATCCCTGATCCGTGATCTGGAAGGCGATGGGAACATGGCCGCTGATGACCGTTTACCGGACTGAGATGATACTATAGTTTTATTGTGTGTCTGGCCGTGGCATGATCTTATACAAACATGAAATAAACCAAGGAGAAAACGATGAAAATATTTGCACTGGCTTTTATGATCGCCTTTATGGCTTTCCCGGCGCTGGCGGAGGATACGGCGGCAAAATCGTCAAACGGGTTGAAAGCCGTACAGTCCGACCATGTCTGCATGGTCAATGACACTGTATTTGATAAACCGCAGATTCCCGTAGATGTCACAGGTAAAACATATTACGGCTGCTGCATGATGTGTAAGGAACGCCTGCAAAAAGACACCGCCCTGCGCACGGCCATTGATCCGGTCAGTGGCAATGAAGTTGATAAATCAACGGCTGTTATCGGCGCTGAAGAAAGTGGCCGTGTTCATTATTTCGAAACGGAGGAAAATTTGCAGAAATTTGACCCGTCAGAAACCGTAGAGAAAGCGGAATAACGTAAACAGGATTAAGTCTGTAGCAAACCAGTGGAAGAATAATGGAAAATTTTCTACGCATTTGGGGCGAGGCGGCAACAACAACATTCGGATTGTTCTGGATGGCCTTTTGGGCTTTTGTCTGGCTGGGCGGCGGCGCTGTTGCTGCTGTTGTTAGCGGTTAGAAATTTTTGGGTTTGGGGTGCATTGCGCCATGATGGGGCGTAGCGTATTTTTATAGAATGTAATAGAATATTGGAACATCACTTATTGGGCTTATTTCATCATAAGAAGGTTGTTACATGACGCAAAATGAAAATTTCGAACCGAATACATTGTTTATTAAAGTCTCTGGATCCGGTTTGCCGGAAGTCGATGGCGTTTACGTGCCCTCCAAAGCGCCGCCCGCAAAGTCTGAATCAGGCACATTGTCCAGCCCAGGATATTGGAATGGCAAAATGGCCTGGGACCGGGCGGATGGTAAATCGGCGCGCAGCCCGGCGATTTCATATTCTAACAGTTATAAGTCCTGGCGCATTTGTCGCCTTGACGGGCATCTTGCCTATGAACTGACCTGTGATGATGCGTTGCCGCCCACGGATAGGGCCTGGAATGTCTATAAAATGGGGGTTGCGCCGGCGCCGAAAGTTGAAATTCATTATTTTGACCCATCACAGCCTTGCCCTAAACCCAATGTTGTTTATGTGCTTGGCGGTCCTGGTGCCGGCAAGGGCACCATGTGCGAATTGGCCGAAGAACAGCTCGGCTGGACGCATTTATCGACGGGTGATTTATTGCGTGCCGAAAAGCAAGCGGGCGGCCCGACGGCAAAAGTCATTCAGGAGTATATTGATGCCGGTAAACTGGTGCCCAATGAAATCGTCGTCAGACTGCTGAAAGATTCAATGGAGCATGTGATCCGCACGACAGGACGGAATAATTTCCTGCTTGATGGTTTTCCGCGGTCTTTATCGAATTTAGAAGCCTGGTATGAGGTTTTTGGCCGCGAAGATGAATTGCCAAAAATGCTGTATTTCGAGTGCCCTTTTGAAGTCCTCGAACAACGTATTTTAGGCCGGGCCAAATTTTCAGGCCGAAGCGACGACAATATCGAAAGCATGAAGCTCCGATTTGATACCTTCAAAACAGAGACCTTACCAACGGTAGAGCATTTTAAAGCACAAGGTAAATGTGTTGAACTTGATACAAGCCAGGATCGGGAATCCGTTTATGCATTGGTCCGCGATCAATTGGCCGAACACACAGATGCTGAATTTTTGGAGCAACCTTTGACAGAAAAATCAGAAATGCTTTTAGGATTAAG
>JBNJDW010000169.1:0-4223 GCA_051745265.1 Pseudomonadota bacterium | reverse complement strand
TCATCATTACATTGTCGACAGCCTGATCTGGAAGGCCCGTAAGAAATCCAATCAGAAAATCATGAAAGTATAATGGCTTTTCAAGCCGACCCCTTCCATCAAAAGCATGCCGGGTAATGTCAAATCTTAAAGAAAACGGCTGGCTGGTATCGGCCTGTTTTTTATCCTGTCAGGCTTTCTGTTAGCGACAGTTTTGCCCGCAACATAAAAGGCGGCATAAAGACATTCTACAAAAATCGGGCATTGCGAATTCTGCCCCCTTATTCTTTTACCCTTCTTGGAACTTTAAAACCTCTTGCACTGTTATGTCAGAGCGACTAAAACTTATAGGGAGTTCGGACTTAAACGGTATTCCCCAAGGAGAAATTTACCATGATGCTGAAGAAACTAACAATCATCCTATGCGCTACTGTTCTGCTGGGCGCCTGTACAAAAAAGCCGGAAGACGCCGGTATGGTGACCACAGAAAGCGATATGACCGTCAGCCAGCGTGACGATGTCACCGGTATGGAAGATTATGATCAGGAGCCTCAGGGCCCGCAACCCGGCACACAACAGGATCTGGTCGTTAATGTCGGCGATCGTGTTTTCTATGGCTATGATCAGCACACCCTGACCAGCGAAGCCCGCGAAACGGTTGAACGTCAGGCCGCATGGTTGAAAAAGCATCCAAATCTGCGCGTCACCATCGAAGGCCACGCCGATGAACGCGGCACCCGTGAATATAACCTTGCCCTGGGCGAACGCCGGGCGCAGGCGGTACGCAATCACCTGACCGCACTTGGTATTGACGAATCACGGGTCAATACGATCAGCTATGGTAAAGAACGTCCGGCTGTTACCGGCTCCAATTCTTCTGCCTGGGCACAAAACCGCCGGGCCGTGACAGTTATCGAATAATCTGTTAGATTTTTCTGATGATTAAAAAACTTATTATGACCGCTATACTCGTTACCGGCTGCGCTATCCCTGCGATGGCGCAGTCGAACGATGTACGACAGCTTAATGGCCGGATCAGCCAACTGGAAAATCAAATCCAGACCCTGAGCCGCGCTGTATTCCGCGGCGATGTCGATGCACAGCTACCATCGCTTTCCGGATCGGACAATGACGCCTCTACCGGCGTTGCCCGTTTACAGAGCCAGTTTTCACAACTCGAAGAACAGATGCGCGAACTGACCGGACAGATCGAAGAACAGCAGCACCAGATTGACCAGATCAACCGCCAGCTTGCCAGCGGCGCGGCCGCACCGGCGCAGCCTCAATTGCAAACACAATCTCAATCTGGCGCGCAATCCGGCAGAGAAGGCTCACAGCCCGATTATAATTATGCAACACCGGAGGTCGTTAACCCCGGCGATGATGACACCCAACCAACAACCGTTATTGAATCCGACACTGACCGTGATGAAGCGCGCTCTGACATACCGGCTGATGACCTGTATGAAAAAGCTTTTGTCGATATCCGCGAAGGCCGCTATCAAGAGGCAGAAAAAGGATTTCGGACATTTCTGAACAGCTATCCGGATCATAAACTGGCCGGCAATTCACAATACTGGCTGGCGGAAACCTATTATGTCCGCGGCAATTACAGTGATGCCGCCAAGTTTTTCGCGCAAGGCTATCAGGATTATCCGGAAAGCTCGAAAGCCTCTGACAATCTGTTGAAACTGGGCCTGTCGCTGGCCAAACTGGGCAATACCGAAGATGCCTGTTTAAGTCTGGCACAGTTAAAAGACCAGTTCCCCGATGAAACCGGACCGGTCATGCGCCGGGCCAATCAGGAAATGTCCAATCTGAATTGTGACTGAAACTCTGCTGACAGCAAAACACTTTGATGATCTGATGCGCCCGTATAGCGGGCAGCTGCGCGAACAGGGCCATATTGGCGTTGGCGTTTCCGGCGGTGCTGACAGTCTGGCCCTGACCCTTTTGCTGTCCGGATGGTGTCAGGATCACGGCGTTAAACTGACCGCTTTTACCATTGATCATGGCCTCCGGCCCGCCGCGAAGGATGAGGCGCAAACCGTCCATAGATTGTTATCCGCCCGCAATATCACGCACCGTATCTTAAAAATCACCGATACCATCGGCAGCAGCCGCATTCAGGAAACCGCCCGCCAGCGCCGCTATGAGAAACTGGCCGCGGCCTGCGGGGCCGAAGGCATCAAAACCCTGGCCGTCGGCCACCATCTGGAAGACCAGTTTGAAACCGTGCTCATGCGCTTAACGCGCGGCAGCGGCCTGAAAGGGTTGTGCGGCATGGCGCCTGCCCGCCCCTTATCGGGTGGAATCAGCCTGATCCGCCCCTTGCTGGATCAGCCCAAAGCCGCCCTGACCGGCTATTGTCAGTCCCAAAATATCAAATGGATCAATGATCCGTCGAATGAAGATACGCAATATACCCGCGTGCAGCTCCGTGGGCAGCAGGACGCACTGGCCGAAATCGGCCTGACGCCTGCCGGTCTTGAAACCTCACGCCGGAAACTGGCCGCGGCCCGTGATTTTATCCAATCCGCCACGCAGGAGGCCCGCCGCGCCTGCCTGAAGCCAATAGATCAGGGGTATCAGATAGATGCTGCGGGGTTTACCGCCCTTCACCCCTATCTGCGCGCTGAAATCATCAGCACTGTTCTGACCGAAATCGGCCAGACCGCCTATCCACCGCGGTCAGCGGCGCTTAACAGCCTGCTGGGACAGATGGACAACCCGGACTTTAAAACCGCTACGCTGAACAGCTGCCTTGTTTCCAGGCCAAAATCAGATATCTTTATAATCAAGCCAGAACACCCCGCGTCACAGAAACCGGTAAAAAACACCGGTTTATGATTGTTTAATGGTGCAGGGCTATTATATTGGTAGAAGTACAGTTGCAGTTCGAGTGGGAAAGGACGCCAATCGTGAATAATAATTTAGGCCGCAATCTTTTTGTATGGTTTATCATCGCTCTGTTAGTTATCGGCCTGTTCAATATGATGGAACAGGGTAACCAATACGGCGCTGAAACACAGAAAATGGCATATAGTGAATTTGTCTCCAATGCCGATGACGGCAATGTTCAGGACGTCCTGATCGAAGGCGATGAAATCAGAGGCAAGCTCAATAATGGCGAGGCCTTTACCACCTTTATCCCCACCGGCACCGATGTTGTCAGCCGTATCGAAGACAAAGGCGTTGTCATCACCGCTGAACCGGACCAAAGCGGTCAGCCGACCTTCTTCAGCGTGCTGCTGTCCTGGTTCCCCTTCCTGCTGCTGATCGGCGTGTGGATTTTCTTTATGCGCCAGATGAACAGTTCAAACGGCAAGGCCATGGGCTTTGGCAAATCAAAAGCCAAACTGCTGACCGAACATCATGGCAAAGTCATGTTTGACGATGTCGCCGGTATTGATGAAGCCAAAAACGAGCTGGTTGAAATCGTCGAATTCCTCAAAGACCCGCATAAATTTCAGCGTCTGGGCGGTAAAATCCCCAAAGGCTGTCTTTTGGTCGGCCCGCCGGGGACCGGTAAAACCCTTCTGGCCCGCGCGATTGCTGGTGAGGCCGGTGTGCCGTTCTTTACCATTTCCGGCTCGGACTTTGTCGAAATGTTTGTCGGCGTTGGTGCCAGCCGGGTCCGTGATATGTTCGAACAGGGTAAGAAAAGCGCCCCCTGCCTGATCTTTATTGACGAAATCGATGCCGTTGGCCGCCATCGCGGCGCCGGTATGGGCGGCGGTAATGATGAACGCGAACAGACCCTGAACCAGCTTTTGGTTGAAATGGATGGGTTTGAAGCCAGTGAAGGCGTCATTCTGATCGCGGCGACCAACCGTCCTGATGTTCTGGATCAGGCGCTGCTGCGCCCCGGTCGTTTTGACCGTCAGGTCGTTGTGCCCAATCCCGATGTTAATGGCCGTCAGCAAATTCTCAAAGTCCATATGCGCAAAGTGCCGCTGGGCGCCGATGTCGAACCGCGGACCATTGCCCGGGGCACGCCCGGTTTCTCCGGTGCCGATCTAGCCAATCTGGTCAATGAAGCGGCCCTGCTTGCCGCCCGCCGCGGTAAACGCGTTGTCGGTATGGAAGAACTGGAAGATGCCAAGGACAAGGTCATGATGGGCGCCGAACGCCGCTCCATGGTCATGACCGAGGATGAAAAGAAACTGACCGCCTATCACGAAGCCGGTCACGCCATTGTTGCCGTCAATGAGCCGGCCTCTGACCCGATTCACAAAGCGACC
>JBNJDW010000168.1:0-4239 GCA_051745265.1 Pseudomonadota bacterium | reverse complement strand
ACCTCGGGGTCAAACGCCAGACGAATTTTAAGATCGGGATCATCCTTGATCAGATTTTCATCCTGAATCGCCTCATAGCGCAGCTTATCGCAGGCATCTGATGCGTTTGAAATCAATTCCCGCAGGAAGATTTCTTTCTCGGAATACAGCGCATTGGCGACAATATCCAAAAGACGGCCAACCTCGGCCTGAAACTCAAATTGTTCTGACATTGATATCCTCTTTGCTCAAACGTATAGATCAGTGTCTAATCTACCGTTTAAGCGCAGAAAATCAAGTCCGCGATTAAAAACGGAAGCCGTCTTTTGACCGGCCATTGTTGTTTTTATAACTTTTAAAGTCGCCTTTAAGCCGTTCTGTCGTCTTTTTGACTTCTATACTCTGATTAATAACATCGACGATACTGGTCATTTTCTCCAGATTGGCGCGGCACAGCTTTGTTTCCTGAACATCCTCATCAAGGGTCTCTAAAACCTTGGCTGTGTCACTCAGGGCCTTAACGCAGTCCGGCTGCGTCAGCCGCCCCTGTTCAATCCGCTTTTCAAAATAAACATCCTGCTGTGCCAGATAATACAGTTGCAGAACAGGCGACTGGCCTTTTAAACTGCCTTGTTCGATGTCATCGAAGAAGCTTTGCAATTGTTCACAATAGTCCAGAGTCTCGTTAACGGCTTCAGGCTCCGTCTCATAAAAACGCTCGCAATAATCGGTAATCGCGCTTTTGCGGTCTTCAGGATTCACACTGAACAGCAGCATGGCGGCCACCAGTGCCTCGGGCGCGCCTTCATTCTCATCCAGGCGGAGCAAGGACGGAACGACGCTGTCGAACAGGTCATCACTTTCCGGCCCCTGATAAGTCTCCACAACCTCCCATGCCGCCTCACTGATTTCACTGCTGAGAATCAGGCCAAGCTGTTCCATGTCTTCTTCGGACGGTCCGGAATCAAAGCTGAAACCATCGTCAGCGCCCAAATGATCATGTTTTTTATCAAGCCAGTTAAAGGTATTTTTCAGGCTGTTGTTATTCTGAACGTCTTTCAAATAATCTACATTCTGTCTGAGCAGTGCCAAAACCTCGGTGCCCGGACGACTGCCCAGCGCTTCATCATCCAGCGTATCCAAAAGCGCGATCGTCTGATTAATCTGCTGCATCAGATTTTCATGAAATTGCTGATTTTGAGAGCCTATATCATTCAACCTGTCACGATAATACTGTTCCTGCAGCGCCACATAGATGATTTGAAATTCAAAAGGCTGATCGGTAAGGTCAGCATCTCCGATGGCATCTTCAAAATCAAGCACCTCCTGAAACCAGTCATAGGTCTCATTAACATCTGAATCATCAATATGCCCGGAATAATCATGAAACTGTTGCAGGGCCTCTTCATGATTGTCAGGACCGCAGGCATATAGCATAAAGGCTGCAATCAGCGGCTCTGGCAAAGGCGTGACACGGTGGGCTTCCAACAGAGCAGGCAAAAATATGCCGGAGCCCGGATTGCGTCCATTTTGGCTTTTTTCATGGGCTTCCAGTATCATATAGGCAATGTTGCTTGACGGACCGGTTAACAGTTCTGAATATTCGTCCATGGCTCTACTTTCTCTATGCTTTACTCAAATATATAAATCAGCACCTGATCTAGCGTTTAGGCCGGAAAATGAGATCCGGGATTAAAATTGAAATCCGTCCTTCGATCGGCCTTTGTTCTTTTTAAAACTTTCAAAATCACCCTTAAGTCGTTCAGTTGCTTGTTTAACATCCAGATACTGGTTTACAAGATCAGCGATGCTATGCATTTTACCTAAACTGGCGCTGCACAGCTCGGAAGACTGAACATCCTTATCAAGGGTTTCGATAGTTCTTACTGTATCACGAAGGGCCTGAACACAGTCACGTTGCGTCGCCCGCCCGTCTTCAAGTCGTTTTTCAAAATAAACATCCTGACGGGCCAGATAATACTGCTGCAGGACAGGCGGCTTTCCTTTTAAACTATTCTGTTCGATACCTTCATAAAAGCTCTGCAATTGTTCATAGTGGTCAAGAGTCTCGTTCACGGCTTCAGGCTTATCCCGCCCGTGAAAATACTGACAGAACATGGTCACCGCTTTTTGGCGCTCTTCAGGCTTAACATTGAATAACAACATGGCTGCGACCAATCCCTCGGGCGCGCCTTCAGTTTCATCCAGCCGCACCAAGGATGGAACAACGCTGTGGAACAGTTCCTCCGCATCCGCAGTCGAACACATTTCCAGAAAAACACCGGCGGCAGTGCTGATATCACCGCTGATAACCTGATCCAGCTGCGCTTTTTGCTCTTCAGAAAATTCGGGGATCTCGGCGAGATCATTCAATGTAAAGCTAATATTCAGGTGACTAAGCTTTTCATTAACCCTGTCAAACGCATCATCCGGGCTGCCGTCATAGCCCTTCTCCAAATAATCCATATTTATTCTTAACAGTACGAGAGTCTCCGTCCCCGGGCGCGTATCCAGAACGCTCTGATCGACGGTCGCCAAAAGGTCGATCGTATGATCGATTTTTTGGAGTAGATTTATCTGATCCTGCGGACCATTGGCATGCATGTCGTTAAAACGGTGCTTATAATATTGTTCCTGCAGCGACGCATAAAGGACTTGAAATTGAAACGGAAAATCAGAAAGATCACCATCGGCGATGGCCTGTTCAAATTCAAGCACCTCATCAAACCAGTCACGGAACTCGTCAATGTCTAAAAAACCAATATGCTCGCTATTCTCAGCGAACTGTTCAAAAGCTTCTTCACGGTTTTCAGGACCGCAGGCATGCATGAGAAAAGCAGCCACCAGCGGATCTCGCAAAGGCTGCACATAATGGGCCTGCATCAAAGCCGGCAGATATAAATCAAAAGCCGCGCTTTGCCCGCTTTGGCTTTGTTCAATAGATTCCAACACCATAAAAGCCGTTTTGCTCGACGGGCCGGTTAATAATCTTGAATATTCGCCCATGGCGTGACTACTCCATATTATCGTTTAGGAATAGTATCAAAATCCTGTAATATGTCAATTAAATTATCCCCGGGGCTTCAAGGGTAAATCCAGCTCCCCGACCATTTACCCTGCTCTTGTCTAAACTCTATACGCTCATGCAGGCGATTAACGTGATTAACCCAGAATTCAAAGCGAACAGGTTTTACAACATACCCTGACCAGAATGGCGGGCGTGGAATAGCCTCGTGCTCTTTGAATTTATCCTTATAGGATTCGAATCGCAGCGCCAGCGCATCTTCCCGTTCATAAGGCCGGGATTGACGGGAGGCCCAGGCGCCGATCTGACTATCGCGTGGCCGACTGTTAAAATAGGCATCTGCCTGACCCTCATCAACAGGTTCTACCGGACCTTCAATGCGTATCTGTTTTTCCAGGCTTTTCCAGTGAAAACACAAAGCCGCATTGGGGTTATTCTGTAATTCCTGCCCTTTGCGGCTGTCAAGATTGGTATAAAAGACAAAACCTTGCGTGCTCCAGCCCTTTAATAAGACCATGCGGACAGAGGGCATCCCCGCTGCACTTGCGGTTGCAAGCGCCATGGCATTTGGATCTGCGGGCTCATTCCGTTGCGCTTCTTGGAACCAATCGGCAAAAATTTCGTATGGTGAGCCAGATATGTCGAGGGACATTATATTTTCCTCCGTATTGAAAACGGGTGTTGCGTTACTGCATACACATACCTAATATCAAAATTACGATTAAAACAACAGATAAGGGACGAACAGATGATGAAAAGCAAACTTATTGTAATAGGCTTGGCCTCCACTCTTGCCTTGGGCGCTTGTGCACAAGACGGCAGCTGGCAGGGTATTGGCGGCATGGGCGGCAAACAGACCGGCGGTGCCTTGGCTGGCGCCGTAGGTGGCGGTATCCTCGGCTCAAACGTTGGTGGTGGTAAAGGCCAGCTTATCGCAACAGGCGCCGGTGCATTGCTGGGGGCCTTTGTTGGCAGTGAAATCGGTAAATCACTTGACCGCGCCGATAAACAATATCATGCACAGGCCACCCAACAGGCCTATACAGCGCCGATCGGCGAAACCATCAGCTGGAGCAACCCTGAAACCGGTCACTCAGGCCGCGTTACACCAATCCGTGACGGCTATACGGCTAATGACGATTACTGCCGTGAATACCGCCAGACCATTGTCGTTGATGGCCGCAATGAAACGGCAACCGGTACAGCCTGCCAGGATGAATACGGTGAATGGCATC
>JBNJDW010000167.1:0-4244 GCA_051745265.1 Pseudomonadota bacterium | reverse complement strand
GAAATAACCTTGGTATTGATAATAATCCCGGTCCCAACATCCACAATGCCAAACAACATTGTCATCAGCACCGGAAAGATAAACATCGATTCAATCGCCGCGACTGCAGAGGTTTCACGAAGCCATTTCCTGAATTTTTTAAAAATCATCCTCTTACGCCTCCCCTAAAACCGATATGGTTCTGTGCGCAGAACCACTGTTGATGTGTGCAGGGCTGAATTCGTACCGGTATCATCCCCCAGGAAAGGCCCCAAAAGCGGCGAGAAAAAATCATGCCGATAAGACAGGCGCACCATGATAACATCCTCTGCATCCCCGGGTTCAAAGCCCGAAGGAATCATATTACCTTCGGCATCGTAACTTGGTGGTGTTGAGTTCGCGCCACTAAAACTGTCCCCCAGATTAATGACCTCATACACAATTTCATCACAGGATAAAACTGCCCCGGCCTTATCACACATTGTCTGTTCGAAAGCTGTTTGCGGGTCGCCTGATTTTTGGACCTGACCGGTCCGGATTAAACGCGAAGCTGCCGTTGCCGCGCCTTCCAACGTCACGCCGGAGGCATAAAACAATGACATTTCAATCGTACCCAGAATAAGAAAGAAAAACGGCACGGCCAGCAGGCCAAACTCAATGGCGGTCGCCCCGTCCTGCTGTTTGACGTATTTTTTAACGCCTATGCTTTTTAACCCTGTCATATCACTCAGTCTCCAACCCCGAACACAATAATAAGCCACTATAACGTCTTGTTATACTGGAAAAAACTGCGTCATTCTCCACCTTTCAGGATATCAGGGAAAGTTTAATTTTTCGTTTAATATACACCGCCATACGGCGCCGCTTATTCTTCGGATTGGTCGTTCTCCTGTGCAACCGCGCGCTTTCCGGGTTTTGTTGCGACCGCAGGTCCCCATATATCCTTTAGCTCATTCTGGCGCTTATCAATACTGCGAATTCTCATCGCTGCGCGGCGGCTGATAACCTTGGCCACCAGTGCAGTGACATTCATATACAAAAACCAGCCCACAAAGGCAGCGCCATAGGCAATGAAAACATTTTGCGGGTCCATGGCAATCTCCTGCGCTATGGCAATTCTATGCCCCTGACGCAAAAGCTCAAACCAGGCCGTAGACGCCCCGGCAAGATTAAGGGCACCGATGGTCAAAGACAGCGCTTTAGGCTTGTTTGCATCCATAACAGCCGCCACCAGGGTCGGCAGCATCAACACACTCAACACAATTGTGCTGGGCAAAAAAACCACCGCGACCAACAGCGGCAAAATAACGGCCCGTAAAATCGACAACATGCTTATGCCGGTTTTTTCATTACCATCAGCATTTGCTTTGTTTTTTTTCTTTTTATCTTTCGCCATTATAAACCTGCAAAATAAGCAATCGTGTTAATCATCAGCGCTATAAAACTTACAATCACGGCCAGCAGCATAGCCACTTGCCGACCCTTTTGCTGGCCATAGTCTTTCTTTCTTTGCAAGGCATAGACCAGCTGAACGCCTTCGGATTCTATGGCCGCATATTCTGCCTGCGCCTCGACAAATTTCCGGGCATCATCCTGAATCATTTTCTCGTTATCCAAGGCCTCCAGCAAGGCCCCCATATCACCACTGCCCTTTAAGGCTGAAACCCTTTTCTCCATGCTTTCTTTTAAACGCCGGTCATAAACACGTTCGATAGCCGGTTTGGAATTTTTTATCAAAAGATCCCCTAAATGCGGCAGAGCACCGGTTTTCATGCTTTTTTGAATAGCCGCCAGTGTTTTAACCGTGCCCAAAAGTTGAAAAACCTTACCGTTTGCATTCACAAGACTAAGATGCGGATCAATTGTTTTCGGATTACGTACAGACAGAAAAGCAATCATATGCCGATCAAACACCGGCAGATCCACCTGCCCTGCCGCGGCAAGCTTTTCCAGACTCTTGACCAGATGCACGCAATCATGAACAAAAAACCGTTTCAGCTTGGGGCTCAGGCATGCCGCGTGTTCCGAACGCATATACGCAACACGCTCCAGACCGTATCCCCCCAGTTTCTGATTTAAAAACTGTCTGGCGCGATCAAAATGTGAGGCCAGCAAGGGCGCGTCCGGCGGCACATTCAGCTGCATACTCAACCAGATAACATATAATTGATAATTCAAAATCTGCGCATAAATCTGAACATCCCGTCCCGTTGCATAGGCATGCGCCAACCCATTGCCAAAGCCACGCAATCCAATCGCATGGGTTTTAAAACGGATCGGCCCTGCCGGATCAAGGGCGATGAACATTTCAGAAATATAACGTTCCCCGGCGGCCCCTGCCTTGGCCACGGATTTGTTACGTTCTATTACCGTTTCAACATTGGCCACCAGATTTTTATCGTCAAAATTCCGTTCAAACCAGTTCGTAAACTTACTACCGGTCAGCGCGGTCAGCGCATCACTTTCATGCTGGGAAAAGGCATAGACCAGATTACGCAGATACCAGTATTTTTTATCCCTGAAAGAGAAAGGCCGCGCAGCTTTTAACTGGCTCAGCGGCTGACGCGGGCTCAACCGGCGTCCATCAATCCATTTTGCGACATCATCAAAATCCCAGCGCTGGGACGGTTCATCATTCAAGACACCGCGCAGAAATTCAGTAATGCCGGCATATAGACGCTCCTGCCCTATGACCAGCGCATAAGACCCCCCTTCGATTTTTGCCTTAATAATTTCGTCTTCGCTCATATTTTCAATCGGATTAATACCGCGGGCCAAAATCCCTATACAAACACCAATCGCATACAGATCATCCTTGGCCATGCCCAAACCGCGCGCCTGCGGTTCTGCCATGGCACGCTCTATCGGTTCAAACAAAACATGCTGTGTCATCCCAGGCGCCGTAGAAAGGCACTCGCCCAGAACCGCGGTATGCTCTTCACCGATTTTTGAAATATACATATTGCGAAGATTAATCGCCCCATGAACAATATCACTGGCATTAAACTCTTTTAAAATTTCAAAAATTGAAGGTAGAAGCTGATTTAGAAGGATATGCTCCGGTATGGGTTTAATTTTGGCGTCCCACGCTGTTAACAAGGGCGGGCCTGGCGGCATTTCATATATAAACGCCCAGTATTCGCGCCCCTCTGCCGGCAGATCAACGATGCCGCTGTCAACCAGTCGCAAAACATTCGGGCTTTGCATGAATTTAAAGCTTTGAATAAAATTAATACGGGGCAAGGAAGATGGTGGCGCCAGAACGGCCATCAGATCCATATTGGTTTCTTTGTTAAAAGCCCGAAATACAGGGTTAACATCTGTATAGCTTTCTATCGGCGCATTAAAATCAATTGTTATATTCGATCCCAGACCGGCAACTTCACCTGAAGGAGGCGTTACCGTTTCTGTGGAAGACGCAACATTCGCCTCCGCCGTTTCCGTTGTCGGGGCAGCCGCATTGTCATTGGGCAATGTTTCTGTCAACTCAACCTCTTGGATTGTTTTTCTTATTATATCTAAAGGTTAGCATAGAAGATCATAAAGCTTGATTAATAATCCGATATTAACCCATTTTTAAAACTGAATTGAAAGATATTTTGTTTCTACATATTCCTCAAGCCCATATTTTGATCCTTCGCGGCCAATGCCGGACATTTTTACACCGCCAAAAGGTGCCTGCGGGGTGGATAACAGGCTTGAATTTACACCGACCATGCCGTATTCAAGCGCTTCGGGCACCCGCCAGGCCGTCTCCAGATCTTGCGTGTAAATATAAGCGGCCAGTCCATATTCCGTATCATTCGCCAGCTTGACGGCTTCCTCTGTCGAAGAAAAAGGATAAACCGCGGCAACGGGGCCGAAGATCTCCTCGCTAAAACACCGCATTGAGGAATCGACCTTGGTGATCACAGCAGGCTCGAAAAACTGCGGTCCCAGATCATCCCTCAACTTACCGCCATATTTCAACACCGCGCCTTTTGCCAGCGCGTCATCCAGTATCTCTTTGGTTTTGCTGACAGCGTCTTCACTGATCATCGGACCGATATCGACGGTGTCGGCCTGCCCCTGCCCTATTTCCAAAGCTGCGGTTTTTGCTGTAAAGCGCTCTAAAAAGCTTTCATAAATGTCATCGTGAACGAAAATCCTGTTGGCGCAAATACAGGTTTGACCGGCATTGCGGAATTTAGACGTCACCACACCCTCAATGGCTTTATCAAGGTCCGCATCCTTAAACACAATAAAAGGTGCATTACCGCCCAATT
>JBNJDW010000166.1:0-4270 GCA_051745265.1 Pseudomonadota bacterium | reverse complement strand
GCCGTCACTGATTTTAATCAGAAAATCGCGGCCTTTTTGACTTGCCATTTTATGCTCCTTTTATAAGAGGGTTAAAGTTTCGGTTCCGTAATAATTTCAAAAACCTGCCGGCATTTACGCATCCGGCCTCCGGCCAGATTCTCCACCCGGGCCGAGACCTGCTGGCAGAGAACAATGTCATGATCCTCACTCTCAAGATCGGCATGGTGAAGCCGGTCATAAATTTTTGCCGTCAGATTCTTAATCTCCTGCGATCCCGGCATGCGGCTATAACTCTCGACAGCGCATAAAATCCGCATGCCCGGTCGGGTCTGGGTTTCAAAACCACTGGCCGTCATATCAGCAATCACACAATACGGGCCGGGGGCATTGGCCGGCACATAATCAAAAATACCATCGGACCCCGCCGCCAGCATGGCGGTTAAACCGGTATCCTGGCGCAACTGGTCATATATGGCCCGCTGCACGGCCCATTGGCTATCTGCTGACATAAAATTTCCTTTGTTAAGGTTGCTTTGAGGGGGTTTCGGTTATACTTTATATATTGAACAGTTTTTTCATGGGGCTTCACATATGCGTTTCTTTATTCTGATAACAGCTTTCCTTTTCATGACAGCCACACCGGCACTGGCCTCGTATGAGGAGGGCAAAGCCGCCTATGAGAAAAGGGACTGGTTTAATGCCGTCCGCCTCCTAAGGCCGCTGGCCGAACAGGGCAATGACCGCGCGCTGGTTCTGCTGGGCAATATGTATATGGACGGCAAAGGCGTTGAAGCCAGCCCTGAAAAGGCGCTGGCCCATTACAAACAGGCGCTGGTCAACAACAACAGCAATGCCATGTTAAATATCGCCACCATGTATGCCGAGGGTCTGGCCGTCGACAAGAACTTTGAAACCGCTTTTGACTGGTACACCAAATCTGCCGAGCACGGCAACCCGGCCGCCCAGTTCCTGTTGGGCAGCGTCCATATTAAGGGCCACCCTGAACTGCCTAATCTTAAAGGCGATATGGTCACCGCGTATATGTGGTTCCGGATTGCCGCCAAACAAAAGGAGCTTCCCGAAATCGGCGAAGTCGCCGATGAATTTTCAAAACGTCTGGTTCAACAGCTCAGCCCCGATCAGATTATGGAGGCTGAAAAACGCGCCAAGGCCTGGAAACCCGCTAACCCCTCAACCGATTCAAAAGGTGAAGAATGAGCTTTGCATTAATTTTAAATGTCCTGATTGCCATTGTCCTGTCCGCTTTTCTGGCCTGGCTGTATCTGCTGCCCTCCCAGATTGCCTTAAAACGCAAACATCAGAGCATCGAAGCTGTGATGATGATCAATATCTTTCTGGGCATCACCATCATCGGCTGGATTGGCACGCTGATCTGGGCCCTGCGCGCTGAAAAACCGGCCTGAGAGCGCTGATCATCCACCGCGGATTACGGTATAAATCTCTATACCGGCGCGGCGCTGGTCGGGGTCGATGACAGTTTCAACATCAAAAATCCGGCCCCCGGTATTTTCAACCAGACGATCCCCGGTTTTGATATCGGCCCGGTAACGGGTCCTGATCTTATAACGGTGCTCGCTCAGGCTTTGGTGATATCGGTCCTGCAGTGCCGGGGTCAAAGGCACAATCTCAGCCCAAATCTCCGGCGCATTTTCAATATCCTGCCAGTCATCACTATAGCCGCCCCCGGCATCCCGCGCCGTATCCCGGCGCTGAATTTTCAAGACATGGCGCATCTTTCCGCTTTTCATCAGGCAATCCTCATTCTTTTATAGGGGCGCAGCAGGGAAGCAACCAGATCCAGCCCACCGGAAAAACGCTCGTCACCGCGGTGCTCATACAGCTCTGCCGTTTTAATCAGCACGCCTTGGCGGATGGCTTCCGGTATATCTTCGGCGCTGGTGCCGTATCCGGCGTCAAAATTAATTTCCAGGGCATTATAGGCCCGCAAACCGCCATGGCTGTTCAGCGGCGCTTTAAAACACAGCCGGTGCGCGACACGATCAACATCATATGACGTCGCTTCATACAGATTTTCACTGCCATCTGCCGCAAATGTCTTAACACTGTTAATTTCAACCAGCGGTGTCCGCGGAATCTCAATCACCCGCCCGCGCGGCACAACATCAAAAGCCAGCTTATAAGACCGGGTGATAAAGCTTTTCCCCGTATAATTCTCACAAAACATCCGCGCCGCGCGAATATAGTTGCCCAGCACGGTATCTTCACTGTCATGCGTAATGCGCAGAAAGGTTTTTAATTCGGCAAGGCCGATCGGCTCGACCGCGGGGTCTGTCAAGGCGGTTAAGGCATAGGACGGTCTCATATTTTATCCTTTCGTAATCCGGGCCAGTTTATGCCGGGCTTTTTGGCCCAGCCCTGCTGGACAGCCACATCGCAGACATGGGGCGACACATCATGCTCACCTTTGCCGTAATGAATGACCGTCACGCCATCTTCGGCAAATCTGAACGGTGTTAAAACTTTGATTTTCATTATTGATCCTCCAAAAAAAAGGGCGGCCGGAAAGGCAAAGGGAAGGGAGGGAAAAACCTTCCCGGCCGCAGTCATCTGCTCCACATGGTCAAGCAAGGGAGGGGAGGAAACCGTGAAGCAGAAACAAAAACGACCTGATAATCAGGCCGCAAATTTCATCAGTTTAAGGGCGTCAAAATTGACAACCCCGCCGCCGACACGTTTGGTGGTGTAAAATTTGACATAGGGTTTGGTGGTCAGATTATCACGCAGGATACGCACGCCCTGACGATCGACAATCTGATAGCCGGATTTGAAATCGCCAAAGGCAATCGACAGGCTGTCAGCCGCAAGTTCGGGCATATCTTCGGCCTCGACAATATCAAAGCCCAGCAATGTACCGCCCTGTTTCATCTGGAAATCAGGTGTCCACAGGTAATTGCCATCGGCATCTTTCAGTTTACGGACTTCAGCCAGGGTCGAGCGTTTCATCATAAACACCGCATTATCGCGATACCCGGCTTTCAGGCTGAAAATCAGATTGATCAGCGCATCACCCGGATCACTGGCGGCAAAACCACCGGCCGCGCCAGAATTAATCTGCTCAATAACATCAAAATCACCCGCTGTCGGCGTCCCGGCATCATAAGTCAGAAAACCTTTGGGCTTACCAACGCCGTTACCGGTGACAAAGGCCGTGTTTTCCAGCCGCGACAAACGTTCAGCAATCTTACCGGCCAGCCATTCATCGACATTGAACATCGCATCATCCAGCAAGCGCTGCGTTGCCCGCGGTTCGGCATATAGTTCATGGACACCGATCGACCACTGGTCAATCACCGGGCTGTCGGTTTCCGGGCGGGCCTCGGTTTCACCAACCCAGCCGGCACCGGCCTCACCAATATGCGAGATCCCTTCCAGCGTATCAGTACCGATGGTCACCACATTGGCCACCTGACGCATGGGGGAGGAGTCGTGGATAAGCCCGGTAATCCGGCCACTGATATCCGGTGTCACCCAATAGCCGCCATCGGGATCCGATCCGGCTGACAGGGCCTTGATTTCTTCGACCTCGGCCCCGGCATTGTTGCGGCGGATATAATTGCGCAGCGATTTCTTATAATGATCATATTGATCCGGGCCGATTTCCTGTCCGGCATTTGATTTGCGCTCCAGCGAAAACAGCGCCGCCTCATGGGCCGCCATATGGGTGTCACTGCCAACCGGTGCCCGTTTAATCGCGGTTTCCAGCTGGTCAAGACGTTTACGGGCGGTATCGGTCAGCTCCTGCGTGCGCGAAACTTCGGCATTCAGGCGGTTGACCTTGGTTTCGGTCAGCGGGTCCGCCGCGCCGCGGCGCGATATTTCAGACAGCCTTTGATTATTGGCCTCCTTAAAGGCTTCAAAAGCCTGACCCAGTTCATTAACGGCACTTTTAATTTCAGAATTCATGTGAATGCTCCTTATTCTGTTCACTGTTAAGTTTCGACCGCCGCCAGTGCATAAAGCTGTCTTGACAGCTGTCGCAAAGCACCGATTTCGGTCAGAGACGAAGACACTTCACCGGCATCACGCGGGCCAAGTGATTTATAGCCGGCAGCAATAAAGCTTTTGGCTTGTTTACGGCTGAATCCTGCATCGCGCAGAAACGCCTCCAAACTTCTTTCATCGGGCAGATGCCCGGATTGGAGCGCGGCTTTGATCTGTGACACCCGCGCTGATTCCAGCGCCGGAAAGGTCACCAGCGACACTTCCAATAAATCAATTTCTGTCAGCACCCGGGCGCCGGTATCGG
>JBNJDW010000165.1:0-4294 GCA_051745265.1 Pseudomonadota bacterium | reverse complement strand
ATCAGCTGGGTGTGGGCAGGAAACCGGCCCGGCAGGCCTGATCGGCCGGCCTTTTTATAAAAATAAAACCGATATGCTTTGCGTGTATCGGTTTTTTTATGGCTGCTACGCTGCCGGATATGTTATACAGCCTTTATAACTTCAGTATAAATATAAGGAATAATGATCATGGCTGATACGCAGATCCAACGCTTGCAGGATATAATGAAACGCCTTCGTGACCCTGAAAATGGCTGTCCGTGGGATCTTGAGCAAAGTTATGAGACGATTACGCCGTATACGCTGGAAGAAGCCTATGAAGTCGTTGATGCCATCATAGAAAAGGATATGACGAAACTGAAGGATGAGCTGGGTGATCTGTTATTGCAGGTGGTCTTTTACGCCCAAATGGCCCGCGAAGAAGGCCTGTTTGATTTTGAAGATGTCGCCGAAATCATTTCCGAGAAAATGGAACGTCGTCATCCGCATATCTTTGGCGATGTCTCCGCCGCTGATGCCAATGCCGTGCTTAAGAACTGGGAAGATATTAAAGCCCAGGAACGTAAAAATGATATGCAGGATAACAGCGCGCTTGCCGGTGTTGCCAAGGCGCTCCCTGCCCTGACCCGGGCTGAAAAAATTTCAAAACGCGCGGCGCGTGTCGGTTTCGAATGGCCCGATTTTGATTCCCTAATGGACAAAGTCCATGAAGAACTGGAAGAATTCCGTGCTGAGGTGAATCATAATGCCCGTACAGAGATGCATGAAGAATTCGGTGATTTGCTATTTGCCACGGTAAATATGGCCCGTTGGCAGAAAATTGACCCGGAAACGGCATTGCGGGATGCCAGCCTTAAATTCGAACGCCGCTTTCGTCATATGGAGCAAAACACCACAGCCGCCCTAAGCGATATGACAGATGATGAACGTGAAGCCCTTTGGAATAAAGCCAAGCAGGCTGAATATCAGCGCAAGGCCGGTTGATCCGGATTTTTATTCCGCCAGCGCAATAACCGACATCTGCCGCCCGTAATCAGGGTCCTCACGGTGTGTCGCGCGCCGGTAGCTGAAAAAATGAGTGTCCTCGGCATAAGTATCATGCGGGGATATGAAAATATGAGCGATTTTGGGAAAGCGCTGTTTGATCCGGTCTTCAATATATAGCGGTAAATCAAACAGAACATGGCCCTGATTTTCGGTTTCGACAAAATATTTTTGATTTTTTATGTCAGTTTCGACAAAGCGTTGATAAAATTCAGGGCCGACCTCATAGGAATGCTGGTGAATACACGGGCCTATGGCGACAATGAGATTGTTTTCGGTCGCGCCCGCGTCCAACATTTTGGCAATTAGGTTATCCGTCACCCCTTTAAAGGCACCGCCCCAGCCAGCATGCGCCGCGCCGATGATCGGTTTTGTTCGGTCCGCAATCAGAATCGGGGCGCAGTCCGCCGTCTGCACGCCCAGACCAATACCGGTTTTCAGGCTGAACATCGCATCACCTTCGGGCAGTTTATCCTGCGTCCAGGGGGCCGTGACATCGATAACATCCGCACTATGAATTTGCGCGCAGTTTACTAAAGAACGCAGGCCAAGATGCTGAGATATCCGCCGCCGGTTTTCAGTGACATGTTCTTTTTGATCCTGCGCGCTATAGGCTGTATTCAGGCTTTGATATATGCCGGTGCTGACCCCGTCCCGCCGGCCAAAAAAGCCGTGACGGATATGGGGTATATCCTCCAGCGCCTGATCCTTATACGTAAACATTTTCAAATCCTGCTACGGTCAAATCGGGATGGGTGATGGCCATGGCTTTGAACAAATGGCCCATTTCACTGTCATCGACAAGACGGTGGAAGGCCTTGCCGATATCTTCAGCTTTGGCCGGATTATGATGCATGAGCTGACGGGCGCGGAGCTCAATACCAAGCGCTCTTAAGAAATCCCCCTGTGGCGTCGGGCCAAAGACCTTGGCGTTTTTTTGTTTTGCTGTCTTCATCAGCCGCTCAAAATCGACATGGGCGGTGATATCGGCCTCCCCCGGTTTGGAGAGAACATCAGAATATTCATGGCGGTAAAGGGCCTGTAGCGTATCGCCATATTCTGAACTGGCATAACCGTAATCTATATAAAGCGCCGCGCCGCCATGCTCCAAGACTTTGCGGGCGACATCCTCAACCAGCGCCGCGGCTGTCGGGCAGAGTTCGAGGATATCATTAGTGGCCGGCGGTTTTTCCAGTGCCAGCATACGTGGATCATAGCTGGGCGCGGCTTCGATAAACGTCAGATTCTCTTTTGTATCCAGACCGATACAGCGTTCATGCCAGTGATTTTCATGCCAGATAAACTGATGCACCGGCAAGGCATCAAGGAATTCATTACCAATCAGAATTAAGGGCGCATCAAGTTCGATATCGGTAAAGCTTTGTTGCCAGTTTATGTTATAGGGGCTGAGCGTTTTTTGCTGGGTTTCCATTAAAACCGGACTGATTTCGACCAGATGAATATCGGCAGCCTGCATAAAGGCATCTTTGCGGGCTGTTACGCGCAGAATATCGGCCATCAGGGTGCCGCGTCCCGGCCCCTGCTCTATCAGATGAAAACGGACAGGTTCGCCCAGATCATGCCAGCATTGCAGCACCCAGGCGCCAATCAACTCGCCAAACATTTGTGAGACTTCCGGCGCCGTTGTGAAATCGCCGCGCAGGCCCAAGGGGTCACGGGTCATGTAATAACCGTAATCTGGGTGGCCGAGGCACAGATTCATGTAATCCGCAATTGTCATCGGTCCGTGGCTGCGGATATGCTGTTGTATAATATCAAGCAGTTTTTCGGTCATACCGCGTCACATAAATCATTAATCCAAACCCAAAAACAATCATTGGCAGGCTTAATATCTGCCCCATCGTCAGGAAGTCAAGGATCAGGCCAATCTGCGCATCGGGTTGGCGGACAAATTCAACGCTGAAACGGGCCAGCCCGTAGAGAACAAAAAAGCTGCCGGCAACAAAACCGGGACGATTGCGAAAACGTTCTTTCCGCATCATCAGGTTCAGTACAACAAACAGCACGAGGCCCTCAAGCAAGGCCTGATAGAGCTGACTGGGATGGCGTGGTTCGGCCCCGCCGCCCGGAAAGATCATGCCCCAAGGTAGATCCGTTGTCCGGCCATAAAGCTCGCCATTGATAAAGTTACTCAGCCGACCAAGGCCAAGGCCGATCGGCACAACGCTGGCAACGACATCACCGGTGCGAAGCAATGATATTTTCTGAAACAGACAATAACCAAAAATGGCCAGAATAACGCCCATCAGGCCGCCATGGAAAGACATGCCACCTTGCCAGATATAGAACACTTCGTTTAAATGCTGGCTGTAATATTCAAAATTATAGAACAGGACATAGCCAATTCGCCCGCCCAGAACGACGCCCAGAACAACCCATGTGACCAGGTTTTCTATATCAGCCCTGTTGGGGCGGGTGCCTTCGGGATAGCGGCGCACCAGACGGTCGGCCCAGAACCAGCCACCCAGAAAGCCGCCCAGATAGGCCAGCGCATACCAGCGGATTTGAAGAAAACCAATATCAATCGCAATCGGGTCAATCTGGGGGAATTCCATGAATATTTATCCTAAAAATGCCAGCACCTTACATATAAGGATCACTGGTCGCCATATAGTTGGAAACGTAATCTTTTATACCGTCTTCAAGACTGGTGAAGGCCTTGGTGTAGCCGGCTTTGCGCAGCTTAGCCATATCAGCTTCGGTAAAATACTGGTATTTACCGCGCAGGCTGACGGGCATATCACTGTATTGAATTTTTGGCGGCTTATCGGCGGCTTTGAAAACAGCCAGGGCCATATCCTTGAATGTCCGCGCCGTTCCGGTGCCGACATTATACAAGCCGTTGACCTCGGGATGATCATACAGCCAAAGCATGACATCGATGCAATCTTTTATATAAATAAAGTCGCGCATCTGTTCGCCATTTTCGTAATCAGGATTATGCGACTTAAACAGCTTGGCGCTTGCGCCCGCATCGACCTGTGGAAACAGCTTGCTGATGACGCTTTTCTGTTCGCCCTTATGATATTCATTGGGGCCGTAAACGCTGAAAAACTTCAGCCCGACCCATTGCGGCGGCGTATTTTCTTTGACATCCAGTGCATCGTCCTGCGTGACGCGTGCAATCCGGCGATCAAACAGATGCTTGCTCCAGCCATAGGGATTAAGGGGCCGCAGTTTTGACAGGCCTTCAATGGTTTCATCATCCTTGAACCCCTGCGCGCCATCGCCATAAGTCGCGGCGCATGAG
>JBNJDW010000164.1:0-4316 GCA_051745265.1 Pseudomonadota bacterium | reverse complement strand
AGTTCGAAGAAATGGCCGCGAATGAAGAATTCCTCTTAACGGTTACGACCAAAGGCTTCGGTAAGCGGACTTCTGCTTATGAATATCGTACAGCGGGCCGTGGCGGGCAGGGCATCGCCAATATGAAGCTGACAAAGAAAAATGGTGAAATCGTTGCCTCCTTCCGTGTTGATGATACCGATCAGATCATGATGGTCACCAATGGCGGCCAATTGATCCGCATGCCGGTTGAAAACATCCGTTTTGTCGGTCGTCAGACACAGGGTGTAACGCTGTTCCGTGTGGGGGCTGATGAAAAAGTGGTCTCGGTTGCCTGGGTTCGTGAGGATGATGAGGAAGAAGCGTCTCTATCCGACGAAAACAGTGCGGATGCTGCGGATAGCGGTACGGATGCAACATCCGAGGCAGAAGGCACAGAAGAGTAAAATAACATTCAACCTGTGATACTCTTTTTTATTGTATAAAACAGGGAACAAAAGTCATCTGCCGGATGTTACTAAACAAGCTTATAGAGTAAGGAGATATAAGATGCGTACATCAAATGCAGTTTTAACTGGCCTTGCCGTTGCCGTTGTGGTCGTCGTGCTGGCCTGGGCCATTGATGTAGATGTCAGCGGTGAAACTGAGCTTCCGGAAGTTTCTATGGATGTTGAGGGCGGCGAAATGCCTGATGTCGATGTCGATGTAAAAGGCGTTGATGTCGAAGAAGACGAAAGAACTGTGACCGGGCCCGATGCTGATGTCGAAATGGAAGAACGTACCGTGCCATATCCGGATGTTGAAATGGACTCTTCAGAAGAGACCACGGAATCTGAAGATGACAATGGCGACAACTGGGACAATGAAGATCAACAGGATGAAGAGACAACTTATTAATTACAGAGCCGCTGTAATCGGATAGAGTAAAAGGGAGCCGCTATAAACGGCTCCCTTTTTTGCATTACAGGTGGAGAAATCATGAAAATAGGCATGTATCCCGGGACATTTGATCCGATAACAGTGGGGCATCTTGATATCATAAAGCGCAGCGAAAAACTGGTCGATAAACTGATTATCGCCATTGCCGAACAGCCGGGACCAAAAGAGCCTTTGTTTTCAACGGCAGAGCGCGCGGCGCTTGTGCAAAATGACATTGATGCGCTCAATTTGAAAATAGAAGTCGAAGTCACGGGCTTTGATGATCTTTTGATCCATTATGCAGAAGAGCGCAAGGTCTCGATGATTATTCGGGGGCTGCGGGCCGTATCCGATTTTGACTATGAATTTCAGATGACCGGGATGAATTATCAGCTGAATCCGGATATACAAACAGTCTTTTTAATGTCGCAGGACCGCTACCAATTTATATCATCACGTTTTGTAAAGGAAATCTGCAGACTTGGCGGAAATATTGAGAAATTCGTCACCTCGGATGTAAAAGATGCGCTTCATAAAAAATTTACACAATAATCCTAAACTAAGGCTTGACCTGATAGGCTAATAAAGTTATTTATTGGGTCCTTGGACGCCACAAGGCGTTTTATTTTTGAAAGAGCCCATAGCTCAGCTGGTAGAGCATCTCACTTTTAATGAGGCGGTCGCAGGTTCGAATCCTGCTGGGCTCACCATCCTCTAAATATTAACTTTCTACATTTTCACTTTGCTGATATACTTAATGCTTAGTAATATTCCTTTTGGGGCGCTGCCATGCCGCTAGATTTAAGAAAACTAACCGTCCTTATCGCTGAAGATAATCCAGATATTCTCAAAATTATCCGCGATATCCTGCAGGTTGCCGGTGTGGAAAAGATATATACGGCGAAAAACGGCAGACAAGCCTTTGATCGCTTTCTTGAAGAAAGCCCGGATGTTGTCTTTACGGATTGGGAAATGACGCCCGTTGACGGACTCGAGCTTATTCGTATGATCCGCGAAAGCCGTCACCCTAATAGTACGCTTCCCATTATCATGGTCAGTGGCTATGGCGCGCCGCAGCGCGTTCTGAATGCCCGTGATCATGGTATAACCGAATTTCTGGTCAAGCCTTTCACGGCGGATCAGCTGTTAAAACGTTTAACCTATGTCATTAACCAGCCACGGGAATTTGTGGAAGCCCCCAGCTTTATAGGTCCAAGTCGCCGTCGCCGTGCCGCTGATGATTACGGCGGGGTAGACCGACGTGGGCAGGCTGAGGTCTGGACCATAGAGGACGAATAACCATGGACAAGGAAAACATGCCTTCATTACCTGAAGCCAAAAAAGTAACCATTCGGGCGCCGTCAAAAAAGCTACAAAAGAAAGTCGGCACCGGCCAATTACCGGCTCATGTTGTCAGCCGGGCAGAGAATGTCATCGAAGGCAGCAGTGCTGATTTCCCCGGTATGGCCAAAGAAGTGCTGGACGAGCTTTCAAAAGCAACTGAAGAGATCAAACAAAATCCTGACAAAGCCGCCGAATTACGTCAGACGCTGACCACGCCGGTGATGAACCTGAAAGCCAATGCAAAAATGTTCGGTTACAGCCTGGTGACGGATCTTGCCAATATCGTGCTGACCTTTTTGGAACTGGTCGATGAAATTGACGGCGATATTATCCAGATTTTGGAAGCACATCACAACACCCAGTCCGCTGTTTTTAAACACAATCTAAAAGGCGATGGCGGCGCGATTGGCGAACAATTAAAAAAAGAACTTTCCGCCGCCTGTGAACGCTGCAAATCCAAAAAGAAAATTACACAGTAAAATAGGTTAGGACTGTGACAGAATGGTTCTGATGAAATCGGACTTTGCCTCTGTATAGGCGCTACGTTTGCCGTCAACTTCTTCAAGAATCTTAAATTTCAAGAATTCATATTGTAATGCGCTTTTACGATCCATGCGCAGGTAATCTCGAAATTTTATATGTTCTTTTGCGGCTTTGGCATTTTGCTCATAGATATGAAGATGCACAAAGCCGATTGTCTTTTCCGTGTTATACAAAACACAATACCGGCGGTTTTCCAGACCATATTCGCCTTTATATTGATAGCCGAGCTGTTCAAGTCTGTGCTGTGCTTTATCCGCTTGTTCTAAGTTATTGACCAGACCCAGAACATCTAAAATCGGCTTTGCATGAATATCGGGAACAGCCGTACTGCCAATATGCAGGCAGGATAATGCGGGTATAGCTTTGGTTAAACGGGCCTGTTCTACTTGATAAGCTTGTGCCCAGAGTGCTGAGTGAGGATGTAATTCAACAAATCCATCGCGCTTAAGACCGAGATCATAATCTTCGAAGGCGATCTTCATTTATTTGATCTGATCAACCAGTGTTCCGGCATCCAGTGCCGCGCGCAGTTTATCGGTTTTAAAGCCGTCTTCAATCAGGCCCTCAATCGCCAGTAATTCGATCAGTTTTGCTTCGGAAAACAGATAAAGGTCAAGCGTGGCCAGTTTTTTAAGACCGCTGTTGCGGATTTGCTCTACACAGCGGTACAGGTCTTTTCTGGAGATAATCTGGACCTGAACACCGGGTTTAATGTTCGAGAACATTTTGGCAGCGCTGCCACCGCGCAAAAAGATTTCGGTAAAACGGACTTCCTGATCTGTTTTTGACCAGCCGGATGACCCGCGGGTCAGGGCCAGAATGCCTTCGCCCTGACTGAAGCCGGCTGTACCGACAACGGCATCAACGATGGTGTCATTGATGGCAACCATCAGGGCGCTGCCGGGGTCGTATTGTTCGACCAGTTCTTCATGGGGGATGTTCAGTTTAATGTTACCGAAATTGTCGATATACCAGATACCGCCTTCGGGCAGCTCATTAAACCAGCTTTCATCAACGGGCTCACCGATATATTCAAAATCAGCCAGCAATTCGTGCCCTTTACCACTATCGATGATGTCCTGTATGGCATTTGCGCCTTTTCTTACGGTAATATCCTGTAAATAACGGGCAAGGCGCGCCGTGGCGTCTGGAAAATAATCGCGGGAACGGAACTGTGATCCGGCATCGGGAATACGAGTTTGAAAGAATTGAACCTCACCGGCGGCGATCATTTTATAAAAAGGCGCAAGACTGTAACCTGAACTGACGGTCAGCAGGCAAACACCGTTTGGCAGCATCCCCAGCACCACGCCTTCACCTTTGCTTTCGGTGCTGATGATGTTTTTTCGCGGGGCGCAATTGGTATGAATGATATGACCAAAGCCAAGCTTGGAATTCATCGCCAGCTGCGCGGTTTTAAAACCGGCAATGACTGTATCCATACCGGCGATGGCACCGACATCGATATTAAAAACATCTACATCATTGACAGCGCAGGCGCTGGTCACCGCCTGCGCTGTCCATGATGTAGA
>JBNJDW010000163.1:0-4338 GCA_051745265.1 Pseudomonadota bacterium | reverse complement strand
TATAACGGTTATGCCGAAAACATACAGGTCAATGCCGATATTGTGCAGGATAACAGCCTGATCCGCACAGGGACCAATGGCGAAGCGATTCTGGGCGGCTCGAATGCCATTGTTGACCGTATTTTGGAATTTACGTTTGGGGATAGTAAGTATTATGAGGCCACCGGCTCGGTTGATATTTCCGCCGGTACTGTTTTTGGCAGCACCGGGATTGAGCAAAGCGCTCAGGTCGTCGGTACCACAGATCTTAACGATTATACACCGCTGGAAACGCATCCGGATATTGATGCCGGCGATCAGTTTTCAATTGATACCGGCGGCGGCGCTGTTACGGTAACGGTCAATGCCGGGGACGGGCCAACGGATCTGGTTAATTCTATCAACACGGCTGTAGGCGCCGGCACGGCGCGCCTGAATGATCTGGGCCAATTGGTTATTGAAGGCAATGACGATATTACGGTTGCGGATGTCTCTCTGGGCGCGGCCGGTCTGGATGCCCTTGGCCATAGCGCCGGGACCACAGCGGCGGACAATCCTTCTTTCAGTATACAGGTTGGCCAGCAGTCACCGGTAACGATTAATATTGAGCCGACGGATACCCAGGCGGATCTGCTTGCAGACCTGAATGCCGTTCCCGGCGTGACCGCCAGTCTGAATGGCAGCGGTGAATTGGTTATTGAACCTTTGGATAGCAATGGCATCAGCCATGGCCGATTGACCCTGGATGATGGGTTGGGCCTGCCCCTTAAAGCGATGGGCGTTAAAACTGCGAGAGTCGGCCATACCCCGTTCCGTACGCAGAATCTGGGTGTGGATGGCAATATAAACACCGAGATCACCGGCAACAGCAAGCTTGAGGGGTTTGGTAAGTCAATGATTTCTTTTCAGGCCGAACAGCATGCCCAGGCCGAAAGCGAGGCAGAAAGAAGCTCGACATTTTATAACACCCTGAATGAGCGGTTTCTCAATGAAACCGGCGTTGATATTGATCAGGAATTAACCGAACTGATTAAATTCCAGACCGCATATACGGCCGCAACGCAGTTGATCCAGGCCTCGGAAAAACAGTTTAACGATCTTATGAATTCGCTGCGTTAAGCACAAAACAGATTATCACCCGCGCATAAGCGCGAGAGAAGAAAGATAAAGGAGAACTAATATGACATATTCTGTATCTCTGATGGGAAAATCATCAACGCAAAGTATGCGCTTGAATTCGATGAACGGCCAGCTTCAGGATTTACATCGCCAGCTGGCGACGCAGAAAAAATATGATAATATCAGCGGTTTTGGTACCAAAGCCTTTCGGGTGCAGGATCTGCGCGCCGATGTTGATCGCCTGAGTGTCTATCAGGATAATAATAAAAGAGTGAACACCCGCATGGAAATGATGATGAACTCGATGGATAAAATGATCGAGACCACGCAGGGTGTTCAGGACAGTGTTCTGGTTCAGACCCGCAGCGGGGAGGTCGAACTTTCCGATATCAATAATATTGCCGATACCGGTATGCGGTTTATCGAAGATCTGCTGAATACCAGTGACGGCAGCCGTTATCTTTTTGGCGGCTCGGCCTCACAAAGCAAGCCGATGGATGCGCTGGCGAATATGGAAGCCAATTTTGAGGCGGAAATGGATAGCTGGCTGGACGGCAGTCAAAGCTATGATGATATGATGGATAATATTGATAACTTCACTGATGCCGAACTGGGGCTGAATACGGATTTATCACTGGCGGGCAAAGTCACAACCAAAATCAGCGATGGTGTTGATGTTGATTACACCGCCCTTGCCAATGAAGAGGGGTTCAAAACCGTGCTCAAAGGTGTTGCCCTTGCCAAGGCAGCGCGTTTTCCTGATCCTGCCACGGATGTGGGGACCGAAGAAGAATTTCATATGATGCTCGATGAGGTGAATGGATTTCTGAAGACAGGGGTCGAGGAAATGCGCAGCACCAGTTATCGTCTGGGCTCGGAATATAATCTTTTGAAAGATGTCGAGAATCAGAATCAGAATGACATGAATTTGTCTGAATCATTGTTGTCAGAAATGGAAGATGCCGATCCGACAGATACAGTGGTTAAGATTCAGTCACTGGAAAACCAGTTGACTTCTTCTTATGAAGTCAGCCGGATCATGAGCCAGCTGTCGCTGGTCAATTATATGTAAGAAATTCACCGATTCCCGTTCATAAATAAGGATACAGCGCCAGTCCTCAGAGTTCTTTGAGGCTGGCTTCCAGCTGTTCGATATCCGTGCCGAGCTGTGGATCGGTGGCGAGCAGTTCATTTATTTTACGAACAGCATGCATGACCGTTGTATGATCGCGGCCACCGAACTGCCGCCCGATTTCGGGCAGGGATGTCGGAGTCATTTTTTTGGCCAGATACATGGCGACCTGACGGGGGCGGGCGACCGCACGCAGCCGACGGGCCGAAGCCATATCGCTGAGCTTGATGTCGTAAAAGCCGGCGGTTTTTCTTTTGATGTCGTCAATGGTCACTTTACGGTCATGGGCGCGGAACAGGTCGCTTAACACCGCCTTGGTTGTTTTCAGGGTGACCGGACGGTTCATCAGATCGGCATGGGCCAGAATCCGGTTCAGACCGCCTTCAAGTTCACGGATATTGGTCGCGATACGTTCAGCCAGATAATCGATGACTTCAGGATCAACCGTTTTACCGGCATTCTCAGCCTTGCGGGCCAGAATGGCCCGGCGCAGATCAAGATCAGCCGGCTGGATATCAACCACCAGACCCCAGCCAAGGCGGGAGCGCAGTCTTTCATCCAGACCTTCCATCTCGGCCGGATTTTTATCGGCGGCAATAATGACCTGTTTGCCTTGATCAAGCAGGGCGTTAAAGGTGTGAATCAATTCCTGCTGGGTGGTCGTTTTACCGCTGATGAACTGGATATCGTCAATCATCAGCACGTCAACAGTCCGAAACGCGTCTTTAAAGGTCACGGTATCCTTTTCACGCAGGGCGCGGACGAACTGATACATAAATTTTTCAGCCGACATATAAACAACGCTGCGGCCCGGAAAACGGGTCTGGATGTCATGCCCGATGGCATGCATCAGATGTGTTTTGCCGCGGCCAACACCGCCATAAAAGAACAGCGGGTTAAACACAGCCTCTTCTGTTTCGGCAACCCGTTTGGCGGCGGCAAAGGCCAGTTCATTTGATTCGCCGGTGATAAAATTCTCAAAGGTAAAACGCGGATCAAGACGGCTGTCCAGGGCAATATGGGCCGCGTTTTCCTGCGGCGCCTCAGGCGCAGCGGTTTCGGTGTTTTTATTGTCCTGATCAATGATCTTAAAGGGCGTGGTTTCGGCATCGACCTCCAGTTCGACGGATAAGACCGGCTCAACAACCGAATCCCAGATACGGCGGATGGCATCCGCGTAATGCGACCGGACCCAGTCGGCCAGAAAACGGGTCGGCGCAGACAGCACAAGACGTCTGTCACGCACAGCGATAAAGACCAAAGGATGAATCCAGTTTTTAACCGCCGCCGGACCGATTTCTTTTTCCAAAAGCGCGGTGACATCCGCCCATTCGCGATCATAGGAATTCTTGTATCCTTCAGCGGATACAGCCGTTGGCAGGTCTTGGGAGATTTCGGTCTTTTGTATCACTTCAATCATGCGTCTGTACTACCCCGATTTACGGCCGGAAAGGGAAAATCCGGCACAGAAAAGCCGTTCGCGCAAGCTGCGCGTTATGCTTATCCAGTTTTCGAAAAATGTGTACCGAGCAATCACGAACGGCACACTGAACGGAACGAAAATCAGCGAAAAAGGTCTTTTTCCTCTGCTAAAATCCGTTACTCGTGTCCACAACAAGAATGAAGTTACATGGATTCTTTTGGCGGTTCAATGATTCAAATCGGGATTCTATAAAAAAACAATTTTGTTACAAAATTATGGAGCCTGATGGCCGCTATCCCTTTATATATGCGGGATACAAAAAAACGCAGCCGAAATAAATCGAGCTGCGTTTTTAAAAAATCCAGTGATTAAAAAGCCTTAGCTGAGGGCCTTAATCCGCTTTTGCAAACGGGATAATTTACGGGCCACAGTGTTCTTATGCAAAACACCTTTGCTGACGCCGCGCTGCAGTTCTGGCTGCGCGTTTTTGAAAGCGTCATTGGCTTCTTTTTGATTACCGCTGGAGATCGCATCTTCTACTTTACGCAGAAATGTGCGAATCCGGGAAACGCGGTCTTTGTTCACTAAACGGCGACGCTCGTTACGGCGTGTCCGGGTGATGGCTGATTTATGCTGCGCCATTTTTATCTTCCTTAAGTTTAAAGCTTATACATTCAATTCTTGT
>JBNJDW010000162.1:0-4341 GCA_051745265.1 Pseudomonadota bacterium | reverse complement strand
TGTTGAGGACTGGGCAAAAACCGGCCAATCGATTCTGTAAGGAGCACAACACAACATGTCACAAGAAACCACGGCCCTTGCCAAACAACCTTCGCTGACCGATAAGGATATTGTCCATTATCTGCGCCAGCACCCTGATTTTCTGGAACGGCATATTGATCTTCTGGATGTCCTGATCCCGCCGTCTTCAGGCACGACGGGTGAAGGGGTTGTTGATTTTCAGACCATTCTGGTTGAAAAGCTGAAAGCCGACAAAACCCGGATTTCGCAGCAACAGCGTGAGCTGATTGAAGCCGCCCAGCATAATATGAGCAACTGGAGCCGTATTCAATCCGCTGCTCTTGCCCTGCTGGAGGCTGAAGATTTCGAGGATTTCGTCAATATTATCGCCCAGGATTTCCCGGTGATCCTGGATGTCGAGGTCTGCTGTCTGGTCGTTGAATCCTATGGTGCCGAGGTACCGGCCTTTAAACATCCCTGCCTGAGTGTCGTCAAACCGGGCGCGGTCAAAGATCGTCTGGGTAAAGACGGATATGCCTGCCTGCAGGGCGATGTCTATGGCGATGAAGATATCTATGGTCCCGCCGCCGGCCTTGTCAAAAGCGAAGCCCTGCTGCGTCTGGATATCGCACCCAAAAGCCATCGCGGCATTCTGGCCTTTGGCTCCGGCGAGGCGGATACCTTCCACCCCGATCAGGGCATTGAGCAGATTGCCTTTCTGGGGCAGGTCACTGAACGCTATATCCGCCGGTTTTTGGATATCTAGACATATCCGCACTCAAAATATCTATAAAGCAAAGCGGCGCCGGATTGCTCCGGCGCCGCTTTCGTCCACAACAAAACTGTATTTACATACCCCTGCCCGGCTGCTTTGGCTTGGCTTTCGGGGCGGTTTGCGGCGCCGCGGCTTTTGGTGCCTGTCTGCTGGCGATCGCATTTAGAATATCTTTTTTAGGTGTCTCCGGCTTGGCATGGATACGGTTTGCGGCAAGCTTAGGATTTAAAACATTACCTGTTTTCTTTGGCTTTTCAGCGCGGCCGCTGACATAATTAATATGTTCCTTGATACCCATAATAAAAAGCTCCCTTTAAAATCTACCCCTATACTATCTGCAAAGCCCTAACAGAAGATTAACATATTGCCTGCATGCTGAATTTATGATGAAATATATGCAAGAACTGATGAAGCAGGTTCTTGATGAAACAAGGGATCACCACCGCCTATGTTCTCCGCCGCACCCGATTTACAGGAAACGC
The DNA here is from genome assembly GCA_051745265.1 of Pseudomonadota bacterium. Classification (GTDB taxonomy): domain Bacteria; phylum Pseudomonadota; class Alphaproteobacteria; order Micavibrionales; family CSBR16-224; genus JBNJDW01. Next base: position 3,084 of record JBNJDW010000162.1, on the reverse strand, counting down.
TGGACCGCTGGCTGCAAAGCCTGCGCAGTGAACGGCAGGTCTCAAAGCACACTTTACGGGCCTATAGTCAGGATATCCGTGATTTCCTGCTGTTTATCACCAAGCATAAAGGCACGCCGCCTTCTCTGGACACATTGTCAGAGCTTAAATTGCAGGATTTCCGTGGCTGGCTGTCCAGCCGGGCGGCGGATGATGCCGGGGCGGCGACCCGGACGCGGGCCGTATCAACCCTTCGCAGTTTTTTTAAATGGATGGACCGCAAGGGTATTCTTCACAATCCGGTGATCCAGCATTTGCGCACTCCGAAATTGCCCAAAAAACTGCCCCGCGCGCTTGATATCAAACAGGCGCAGGAACTGATTGAGCATGCAACCATGGTGCTGGATGATCCCGGCTGGATTGGCCTGCGCGATCAGGCCTTGTTTACCTTGCTGTATGGCTGCGGCCTTCGGATTGATGAGGCGCTCAGCCTGAATTACGGGGACCGCCCAACCGGTGACAGCCTCCGCGTGACCGGTAAAGGCCGTAAACAAAGGCAGGTCCCGGCCCTGCCCATTGTCAAACACAGTATCGAGGCCTATCTGGCCGCCTGCCCCAAACAGCATTTTGATGCGGATGAGCCTTTGTTCATCGGTGCCCGTGGCGGGCGGTTAAATCAGGGCGTTGCCCAGAAACAGATGCGTACACTGCGCGTCACTCTGGGATTACCCGATTCGATCACGCCTCATGCGCTGCGCCATAGTTTTGCATCGCATATTCTGCAAAACGGCGGTAACTTGCGGGTTATTCAGGAATTACTCGGCCATGTCTCGCTCAGCACGACACAGCGTTATACCGATCTTGATAATGACGCGCTGTTTGATATCCACGCCAAATTTCATCCCCGTAAGTAAATCCCCTTACCCCCTTCGCTGGAACCTGTCCGCCCTGTCGGCGCTTTGTCTAGGATGGTATTTTAAGTTTTGTCATTATTATATAGACAATTTAAAGATGTATTTGTATGGTTAGAATATGAAGTGGATAAAAATATACAGTCTCGTTCTAATGATTCTGCTGGCAGGCCCGGCGCTGGCGCGGGAAAGCCTGAGCGGACCGGTCAATGCCGAGGTTATTCGCGTTATAGACGGCGATACATTTGATGTCCGCGCCCAGATCTGGGTGGGTCATTTTATTGAAACACGGATACGGATTAACGGTCTGGATACCCCGGAGCTGCGCAGTCAATGCGAAGCGGAGCGCCAGCACGCCGAAGAGGCCAAGCTTGCCCTGAGTGATTTATTACAGGATGGCCGAATCGTCTTAACAGATATCCAGAATGGAAAATACGCCGGAAGAGTTCTAGCCCGCGCCCAAACGCCGGGGGGGATTGATGTCAGTGATTTTATGATTGATCAGGGGCTGGGCCGTACGTATGACGGCGGCAAACGCGCGGGATGGTGCGCGGAAGAAACCGCCGCCAAGACCAGATAACCGGTCATACCCTTGATTACATATCCATATCAATAATAACCGGCGCATGGTCGCTGGGTCGCTCCCAGCCACGGGCCGTTTTAAGAATCTGCTGACCTTTCAGCTGCTCTTTTAAAGGATCCGTCACCCAGATATGATCAAGGCGGCGGCCACGGTCTGAGGCCTCCCAGTCACGGGCGCGATAGCTCCACCAGCTATAGAGTTTTTCCTCTTCGGGCACAAAATGGCGCACCGCATCCGTCCAGCCCATGCTGCGATAAAAATCATTCAGCCTGTCGACTTCAACAGGCGTGTGCGAGACGACTTTGAGCATCTGTTTATGCGACCAGACATCATTTTCCAGCGGCGCGATATTCAAATCACCGACAACGATCATCGGTTCATCATTGGCGTGATTTTTAGGGAAAAATTCGGATAATTCATCGACAAAATCAAGCTTGTGCTGAAATTTATCGTTAATGACCGGATCCGGTTTATCCCCCCCCGCCGGCACATACAGATTATGCAGATCAAAGGCCGGTTTATCATCGCGCATGACTTTGGCGGCGATATGGCGGCAATCCTCTTTCAGGCAGCGCGGGAAACTGCGGATATCCGCCAAAGGGAATTTGGACAGGATGGCAACGCCGTTATAGCCTTTCATCCCGACAAAGGCGATATGCGGATAGCCCAGCTTTTCGATGACCTCCTGGGGGAAATGCTCATCCGGTGTTTTGGTTTCCTGCAGACAGACAACATCCGGATCCGAATGCTTAATGATATCGGCCAGCAGCGGCGCGCGCAGCCGCACTGAATTAATATTCCAGGTCATAACACGCATAGAAAACTCCCAAGCCCGGATAGGCCGGTTAATTGATTACATCGGGAAATCCATATCCGCCGGCAGGCCCATATCCGTCATAATTTTCTGGGTTTTTTCAGCGATCAGCGCCTCAGCCTTGGTGCGGGAATCATTGATGGCGGCGGTGATCAGATCCTCAATCATTTCCTTATCATCGGGATTGAGAATATCTTTTTCAATATTGATCGAGCGTACTTCACCCTTGCCATTGGTGGCGACCTTGACCAGCCCGCCGCCGGATTCACCGTGGATGTCCATATTCATCACTTCTTCCTGCATTTCGGACATGCGGGCTTTCATTTGTTGTGCTTTTTGCATCATAGAGGCCATGTTCATCGTTTTTCTCCTTAAAGATGAGGCTGTGTTTATTGTTCAGTTTTCGAACTGATCTGCGTAATTTCAGCGCCGGGAAAGGTTTTAATAACCGCACTGACCAGAGGGTCGGCCATAATTTCAGCCTTTTCCGCTTCCGCGGCCTGTTTCTCGCCTTCAGCGATCGTCGGCGCGCCCGGTTGATTTGAAATCGACACCACCCAGCGTTCGCGGGTCCATTCGCTCAGAGCCTTGCCCAGCTGCCCGGTCAGGCTGCGTTCGGCCTGTTCCGCCAGTCGTAATTCAATGCGGCCATAGGTGAACTTGACCAGATGGGCGTAATTCTTCAATTGCGCCGCCAGCATCGGTTCGCCGTTTTGCTGGCAAAAGGTGACGACCTCTTCAAAGCTTTGCGGATGGGTAATTTGCGGCGGCGTTTCAACCGGAACGGTTTCGGCCAT
>JBNJDW010000161.1:0-4395 GCA_051745265.1 Pseudomonadota bacterium | reverse complement strand
GGCCTTTGGCATCTGGCGGCAAAATCAAGCCGCGCGCATGGCGTCATTGATCTTTATCGGTGCTGCGATTTTGAAAGTCTTCCTCTATGATGCCGCCGCGCTGGAAGGGCTCTATCGGGTCTTTTCATTCCTTGGCCTTGGCCTCAGCCTGATTGGTCTCAGCTATTTCTACACCCGCTATGTTTTCAGTGACCAGACCAAAACCGGGGTGTCCAATGGCTGACCGTATCCTGATAGGCCTCTTTATCCTGTTATCGGGCTGGCTTCATACTCCGGTGGCCGCGGCGGAGGGCACGGAAACGGTCGTTCTGCTCCATGGCATCGCCCGGACGGGGGCCAGTCTGGGCAGTCTTGAGGACAGCTTGCAGGAGGCCGGGTATAACACAGTTGCGATCACCTACCCGTCAACCAATCACAACATTGATACTCTGGCCGATTACCTGCATAAAAATCATCTGACCGCAGCGTTCTGGGCCGAACAGGAGACCGTCCATTTTGTCAGCCATTCTATGGGCGGGCTTGTCACCCGGGCCTATCTGGATAAATACCGGCAGGATAAAATCGGCCGGGTGGTCATGCTCGCCCCGCCGCATGGCGGCAGCGAAGTTGCCGATTTACTCAGCGGTTTTCCCCCTTATGACTGGTTTTACGGCCCGGCGGGGGCCGAGCTGCAAACCAGCCACCGCGAGAAAGACCGGACAAAACCCTATTACGATGTCGGTATCATTGCCGGTACGCGCGAATGGCCGTATATCGTCGCCGCCTTTCTGGTGCCGGGCAAGGGCGATGGCCGCGTTTCAGTCGAAAGCACAAAATGGTCCGGCGCTGCCGATCACATTGCCCTGCCGGCAACGCATACCTTTATCATGGACAAAAAACAGGTCCATGATCATGTCATTGAATTTCTGAAAAATGGTAAATTTACAAAGCCCGAAGGCAAAACGGAACAGCCTTAATCCTGATCACTTTTCCGGCTGGCGGCCAGATCGCGGCTTTCCTTACGGATGGGCCGGGCAAAGGGGCAGACCTCCTGCACATAACCATTCAGTGTATTGGTCAGATTCTCTTCGACCAGACTGTAATGAATATACTGGCCTTTCTTCTCGCCTTTGATGAGGCCGGCATTTTCAAGCACGCTTAGATGCTTTGACAAAGACGGTTTTGAAATCTCGAACCGATCAGCAATTTCCCCGGCCGTCAGGCTGGCGGCTGACAGATAGGCCAAAACCTTACGCCGGACCGGAGAGGCCAGGGCCGCGAAAATTTTTTCTGTATTCATCTATTCAACCCCTTGTGCTTAACCACATTCATTTAGCCTATTGACTAATTAACTAATATATGAGAATATATAATTAGCTATTTAACTAAATATAGTATATTACGCCCGAAAAATCAAGGGGGAATCGGCATGAACAAACCAAACAGTAAACAGATTGAAATTGTTTATGATGATCAATGCCCGGTGTGCCGCCTGTATTGCAAAGACTTATCGCCCGATCAGCAGGACGCGGATTTCACCCTGACCGATGCCCGTAAATCTTCTGCCATTATGGATCATATCAATGCCCGCGGGCTTGATATTGATCAGGGTATGGTCGTCACGGTCGGCGATGCATTTTACTATGGCAGTGATGCCATGTATCAGATTGCCCGCCGCAGCCGCCGCACAGGCTGGACCGGATTGATGAACCGGATATTCTTTTCAACACCGCGGCGGGCTGCGGTTTTCTATCCCCTTGGCAAGGCGGCGCGTAACTTCATCCTCCGCCTGCGTGGTATTAAACCGGTGCATAATCTGAAACCGCGAAACACGCTGAAACATCAGCTGGGCGAGGACTGGCAGAAACTCGATGCCAATATTCAGGCTCGTTTTGACCGTGAACCGGATGATGGTGAGGTCATTCTCTACACCGGTATTATGAATGACATCCGCCGGTCACGTATGGGCTGGCTGTTTGCCTGCCTGACCCGGGTGATTGGTAATCCACTGACGCGCTTTGCCGGTACCGATATCCCGGTTGAGGTTTCTTTGTATAAAAAGCCCGGCGAGAACGGCGTCTTCTGGCAACGGCGCTATCTGTTCCCCGATAAAGCGCCCGAGATCGTTGTCTCTGCCAAACAGGAAAGCAAGTCCGGCCAGATGCTCGAATGCGTTGGCGGCGGTTTTGGCATGAAGCTAAAAGTCACCGCCCAAAACGCTGCCCTGCATTTCACCAGCACCCGTTATTTCTGCAGCCTGTTGCAATACCGCATTCCCCTGCCCCACTGGATCACCCCCGGCACGGCCCATGTCAGTCACACCGATCTGGGCGATGGGCGCTTTCGTTTTGAAATCTCCATCCGGCATAAAATACTTGGCGAGACATTTTTTCAATCCGGCATTTTTCAACGCCAAACCGCATAACAGAAAAACCGTTTTGCCTTTGCCCTTTTACGGGTAAGATAAATCATGGATTTGTATCTTGTCATTAGAACCCTGCATATCATCAGCGCGACAATCCTGTTTGGCACCGGGATCGGCATTGCCTTTTTTATGTTCTGTTCCCGCTTTACACCGCATATCCACGAAAAATATTTCGCCGCCCGCTTTACCGTGCTGGCCGATCTGATCTTTACCACCCCTGCGGTGATCATCCAGCCGCTGACTGGATTCTGGCTGATTGCAGAAGCCGGATATGATCCAACGGATTTATGGCTGGTCGCAACATATGCGCTTTATGCCGTGGCCGGGGCCTGCTGGCTGCCGGTCGTCTGGCTGCAAATCCGCATGCGCAATATATTGGCCCAATGTATCAAAACCAGCTGTGATCTGCCCGATGATTTTGATAAATCGCTGCGGCTTTGGTTCCTTCTGGGCTGGCCAGCCTTTGGCGGTTTGATCGCGGTTTTCTTTCTCATGGTGTTTAAACCGGTATGACTCAAAAACAGCCCATATTTAAAGATGTCTTTAAAACCGACTGGCCGGATCTACCGCCGGTAATGCATCAGCACTATGCCAATCGGCCTTACAGTGATGACCGGGTCACCGTAACCGGGCATCTGGATGTTATGTGCGCCGGGCCCCTCAAACTCCTGAGTCCGCTGCTATGGTGGCTGCGCGGCATCCCGCCCCATAATGAAAAAAATGTACTGACCACCGTCCATTTTGACAGCAGGCCGGACAGCAAAGCGCTGCATTTCAACCGGATATTTCATTTTAAAACCCGCAAAGCCTACAGTTTTCAATCGCGCATGCTACCCACCTCCAATAACGAGGTCATAGAAATCATGCCCTTTGGTCTGGGCTGGCGCACACAGTTTTCATGGCGTGATAACAAAGTCATTCTGGAACACCGGGGCTATGTCCTGCAGATCGGCGGGCGTTTCATCCCCCTGCCGCTGACCCTGCTGCTCGGCAAAGGCTATGCCGAGGAAACCGCAATTGATGACAAGACTTTTGCCATGATAACCCATATCACCCATCCCTGGTGGGGCAAAGTCTATGAATATAAAGGCCGCTTCGAAATCACCCGCAAGCAACTGGATTAAGGCTTGGGATTTTCATCCGCTTTTGACAGATGATAAACCATCTTCCGTTTATGAAAGGCATTAAAGCCCGCTGCTTTACGCTGCTGAATTTTTCTGCCCAGCACCAGCGCGCCAAACAGAGAGAACAGAGCGATCATTGACATCCATAATGTGGATGTAAGGAATTTTTGCCAGTACATGCCTTCAGGAAAACTGTTATCCATAACGGCCCATTGTGGGTATGGCGGGAAATAATATGCTGTTGTGATTTTGGGGTCATTACAGCCCGTCAGGGCGTTTCTGATATAAGAATACCCACGCGATTGATAGCTTTGGCCATCGACCTCATATTCAAACAGATTAGAGCTAACCGTACCGTTTCTTAAATCAAATAGATTAAGGGGTAAGGATAATGAAAGAGGAAGGGGGTGTCCTGTTGTACAGACAAATCCACTTCTGATTTCCTTCGCTTCAACCTGTTGATAAAACGCTGCGGCAAAAATCTGTTTATAGACCGGCAGGTTATAATTTATCTGGCCCAGAATGGCGATCAGGAAAACACAGATAAGCACTGTTCTGGCAACGCCGATCATCCCGTCACCGCAAGGGAAAGGTCTTCTGTCTTAGCCGTATCAGGATCAGCAAGGAAATAGCGATAGGCCGGATTATCGGTTTCTTCTTCATAGGAAAAACCGACATCTTCGAGGAATTGGGCAAAGATGCTGTCATCCTGCTTTGGCACCATCATACCGACCAGAACATGGCCATAGGCGGCGCCGTGATTGCGGTAATGGAACAGGCTGATCGACCAGCGCCCGGCAAGCTTGGTTAGAAAGTCCAGCAAGGCGCCGGGCCGTTCGGGAAATTCAAAGCGGTAGAGCAATTCAC
>JBNJDW010000160.1:0-4441 GCA_051745265.1 Pseudomonadota bacterium | reverse complement strand
CTGAACATGCCAAGGATCTGACTCTGGCCCTTGGCAATCTGAAAGGCCCGCTTTTGAAGGTCGCCCAGCTGCTGGCGACCATTCCGCAGGCCCTGCCGGCTGAATATGCGCAGGAGCTGCAACAGCTGCAATCCGATGCGCCGCCGATGGGCTGGCCGTTTGTCAAACGCCGCATGCGGGCCGAGCTGGGCGCTGACTGGCAATCCCATTTCAAGGATTTTTCCAAAGACGCTGCCGCCGCTGCGTCTTTGGGGCAGGTCCATAAGGCTGTCACCCATGACGGCAAGGATATTGCCTGTAAATTGCAGTATCCGGATATGTCTTCTGCCGTGCAATCAGACCTCAGCCAGCTTAAAACGGTGCTGTCGATTTTTCATCATTACGACAAAGCCGTTGATACCGGCAATATTTATGACGAGTTGAAAGAGCGTTTGTTCGAGGAACTGGATTACAAACGCGAAGCCCGGCATACAAAGCTGTATGGCTATATGCTCCGCGAGGAACCGAATGTTCATATCCCCAAAGTCTATGATGCGCTGACCACCGATCGTTTGATCAGCACCGGCTGGCTGGAAGGGGGCAAGATTTTAAATTTTGTCGATGCCCCGGCAGAGCAACGCTCCGCGCTGGCGCTGAATATGTTCCGCGCCTGGTATGTGCCGCTATATTACTATGGCGTGATCCATGGTGATCCGCATCTGGGCAATTATACGGTTCGCGAAGACAACAGCATAAATCTTTTGGATTTTGGCTGTGTGCGGGTCTTTCCACCGCGCTTTGTCAAAGGGGTGATTGACCTGTATACCGCCCTTCGCACCGATGATATGGATCTTGCCGTCAGCGCCTATGAAAGCTGGGGGTTTACCGATATTTCCAAAGAGCTTCTTGATATTCTCAATGTCTGGGCGCGTTTCCTCTATGGCCCGATTCTGGAAGATAGCATCCGCCCGATCGGCGTTGTTCATGAAGGACAGGGCGTCTATGGCCGCGAAACGGCCGAGAAAGTTCATCAGGAACTGCGCCGGGTCGGCGGCGTTAAGATCCCCCGTGAATTTGTCTTTATGGATCGCGCGGCGCTGGGGCTGGGATCAGTCTTTTTACATCTGCGGGCCGAGGTCAACTGGTACCAGATGTTCAATGAGCTGATCGCCGATTTTGATATCACCGCCCTTGAACAGCGCCAGAAAGAAGCGCTGGATCGTTTTGATCTGAAGGCTGAAGATTTATCATAAAATTGACTCCGGGGCGCAATCATCCTATAAACAGCTATTCTTAATTACTGTTTTTATGAAGGAAGATATCCATGGCCCGGATCTGTGCTGTTAAGCAGGCATTCTTGCAGAACTGTCAGGACATCACCCGTAAATCGCGGGATGTGAGTATTGATTTTGACAAATTGAAAACGTTTGCCCATGCCCTGAAGGCCCCGACCGGCGGCGCGCCGGACTGGAATGAATATCTCTCCGCAGAAACGGCATCCGCACCAAAACCTGATTTTCCGGTTATTCTGGCCGAATTGGCACGAATTACCGCCCAGAACGGCGGCTATCTGTATCAGGATCATACAGGAAAAACAGCCAAATGGCAGATTGACGGTTCAGGGGCCAAGGCGCTGGTGGCATTGTTTAATGACTTGCGTGCCGATTCCCGGGCACCGCTTGATTTCTCCGGCAAAGATGAAAGCGCAGCTGCCTTAACGGTCTATATGAAAGACCTGCCCTATGGTCAGGAGCGCCTGCACATCTGCCGTGAATTTACCGGGCCGGACGTGATTTCAAAAATGGCGGATATTCTGGCGCAGTCAAAAAAGGATCAGACCGGCACTTACCGTTTTGATATGAAGACGATTCAAAACCTGGCCGATCATTTCCCCAAATCTTTCGGCGATGATCCGTTGTATAAGAAAGCGATTCTGACCTGTTTGATGGCGGCCTCCCATGCCCGTAGCCGGGGGATTGATGTTGATCTTGATCTGCCGGTGGCGGCAGATTACCGTTTGCCGGAAACCCTGCATGCGGCGGGGGTGTTAAAATTCTCACCGGCGCTGGCGGCGCGGATTAACCGGGATGAACTTCTGGATGAGCATGATCCGGTGGTCAGCGAAATGCGCGTGGCGACGATTGTGGCCGTTGATGACATCTGCCGGATTTCGGGGCTGACGATTGATCAGGTTGATCTGGCCCTGTGGATGGCCAGCCGTGATGGCACGCTGGACCGCTTGCAACAGGAAAATGCCGGGAACGTGCTGGCCAAGAAACATTTCAGTTGCCGGACATTGTGGTTTTAAAGCACCCCTTGTTGTTTTTGGATAAATCGGGCATTCTAAATCCGGTATATATTGCCGATATGGATTGAAGGAATTTTTTAATGCAGATAGCCATCCCCAAGGAAATACATCAGGACGAAACCAGAGTCGCGGCAACGCCGGAAGCGGTGAAGAAATATATCGCCCTTGGTTTTGATGTTGTGGTTCAGAGCGGCGCTGGCGGTGCTGCCGCCTACACGGATGAAGCCTTCCGTCAGGCCGGGGCAAAGCTGGCCAAATCGGCGAAGGAAACAGTGAAAAATGCCGATATTGTCCTGAAGCTGCGCGCACCGGCTGTATCGGAAATTGCCGATTATTCAAAAGGCACGATTCTGGTCTGTCTGATGGAACCGCATAACAATGGTGATATCATGGCGGCCTTGGCCAAACAGGGCGTCAAAGCCTTTGGCATGGAGCTGGTGCCGCGGATTACCCGGGCCCAGTCGATGGATGTTTTGTCGTCGCAGTCCAATCTGGCCGGTTATAAAGCGGTGCTGGATGCCGCAGCTGAATTTGGTCGGGCCTTTCCGTTGATGATGACCGCTGCCGGGACCATTCCCCCGGCCAAGGTCTTTGTCATGGGCGCCGGTGTTGCCGGGTTGCAGGCGATTGCCACGGCCAAGCGGCTTGGCGCTGTGGTCTCGGCAACGGATGTTCGCGCCGCGGCCAGGGAACAGGTCGAAAGCCTGGGCGGCAGTTTTGTCATGGTCGAGGATGAGGAAGTCAAACAGGCGGAAACCACAGGCGGGTATGCCAAGGAAATGTCCAAAGACTATCAGAAAAAACAGGCTGCCTTGATTGCCGAGACGATTGCCAAACAAGATGTCGTGATTACAACGGCACTGATTCCGGGCCGCACGGCCCCTGTTCTGGTCACAGCCGAGATGGTTAAAACCATGAAGCCGGGCGCGGTTGTCGTTGATCTTGCCGTTGAGCAGGGCGGTAATTGTGAACTGTCCGAAGCCGGTAAAATCGTTGATGTCGATGGTGTTAAAATTATCGGTCATCGCAATGTACCGGGGCGGGTGGCGGTTGATGCCTCGGCCCTGTATGCGCGCAATCTGTTTAATTTTGTTCAGTTGCTGCTGGCCGAGGATAAAAAATCACTGATCAGCAATTTTGAAGATGAAATTCTACAGGCCAGCCTTTTGACCAATAACGGTAAGCTTGTCCATAAGGATTTCGGTAGCACCGGTACTAAGAAACCGGCCGCCAAAAAGAAAACCGCGACCAAGAAAACGACAGCCAAAAAAGCGGCGCCGAAAAAAGGCACGGCGGCGAAGAAAAGCACGGCTGCAAAGAAAGCCCCGTCCCGTAAAACAGCGGGGACGACAAGAAAACCTGAAGACAAAGAGAGCAAATCATGACAACAGAGCGTTTTGTGAATAACGCAACCGATTTTGCGACATCAGCCCAGGACCTGTCCGATCAGGCCGCGCGTCTGGCCATGGAGGCCGCGCATCTGGCCTCTACCGGCGGGGATGCGGGGGTACCGTTTTTTATTTCCGGCCTGACCGTTTTTGTACTGGCCTGTTTTGTCGGTTATTATGTCGTCTGGCGGGTAACACCGGCGCTGCATTCACCTTTGATGGCGGTGACCAATGCCATATCTTCGGTCATTATTGTCGGCGCTTTGATCGCCGCGGGACCGGCGGATTGGGATTTCTCTAAATTTATGGGTTTCCTTGCGGTTATTCTGGCCTCGGTCAATATTTTCGGCGGGTTTATCGTCACGAAACGTATGCTGGATATGTTCAGCAAAAAGAAACAAAAGAAAGCGTAAGGGGCGAATTTCATGTCAGTTACAGTTGCATCACTCGTCTATCTGGTTTCAGCAGTGTGTTTTATTATGGCGCTGCGCGGATTATCGCATCCGCAAACCGCAAAACGGGGGCTGAATTTCGGTATTGCCGGGATGGTCTTAACCATTATCACCACCATGTCTTTGCCCGGGGTGTTGTCGCTGAATGCGATTATTCTGGGGATATTGATTGGCGGTACGATCGGGACCGTGATTGCCAAAAAAATTGAAATGACAGCGCTGCCGCAACTGGTGGCGGCGTTTCACTCGCTGGTTGGTCTGGCGGCGGTTTTTGTCGCGGCGGCGGCCTTTTACAGTCCTGAAGCCTATGGCAT
>JBNJDW010000159.1:0-4447 GCA_051745265.1 Pseudomonadota bacterium | reverse complement strand
CGCCAGCGCCGTATGTTCGGTAAACAGCTCGGTCCGGGACATGATACAAATAATAAAACCGAGCGGATAGACCACGGCCATCGCCAGTCGTTTAATGCCCTCCGCCGTATCCAGAGGCAAAATACTGACCGAAAAAGAAACCGCCATGGCCGAGAAGCCCAGAATCAGGCCCGCGGAAATAGCTGATAAAAACAATGAAAGAAACGAGCGATTTACCTGTTCACGGCCGCCTTCGATCGCGTTCTGCAAAACATCATCAGGATGTTTAAACGCCGCATCGTTACGTTTAATGATTACCGAAGCATATTCATGTTCTTCCTCCAAACGCTGAATCGTGCGTTCAGAATGTGTTCCGGTGCCTTCTGCGGGCACTTTTTCACCGTTGGGTAACAAAACTTCCTTTTTATTGGAATTCATTGTTTTTGGCCTCTGTTCTTTTAATCTCTTGTTTATGATAGAGTATTTAAATCAGAATTCACGTCTTTTTTGATGCTAACCCGTGTTATTGAATAAATCATCACGTGCCGGGCTGATTTATTCACCCTTTATAGACAGGGGGTAAGAAAACACAGTCTTTTCCCAATCTGTAAAACCAGAAATAACCGCTATCGCCCCGGCCTCTTTAAAATCCTTAATCATCGTTTCATTGCCGGCCTTGTCCGGATGAAGAAAGCCTATTGCTTTCATCCCAAGATCGCGGGCCGGGGTCATATTTTGCGGCGCATCATCCAGAACAATGCACTGCCTTGTTTCTTTGATGTCCGGCACATGGCGGACGATTTCCTGATAAAACTCAGATGCTGGTTTCGAAAAACCTAATATGTCCGATGCCAGAACGCGGTTCACCGGAATCAATCTATCAAGCTTAGTCAGCCGAACCGCCTTTTCCAGATGATCTTGCTGGTTATTAGAGGCAATCACAACAATTTCCCCCGCGTTTACAAGCGCTTCAACAGCCTCATAGGCGCCAGGCATAAGTTTAATTTCGCCATAATCCCCCTCAAAGACTTTTGTCATTTCGTGTTTGATCTGCTTTAATACCCCGTCCAGATCATCGACCTGCCAGCCAAATTTTTGGGATAAAACATCGACTTTATACGCGGAAGGAAATCCGGCAAGGCTGGCCGCCAGTAATTTACCTGTCACCTGTTGCGGCGCGCCGCACATACGCATCGCGGCAGCCTGCGCCTTTGATTTTAAAAGTTCGGTATCTGCAAGCGTGCCATCGAAATCAAAAATATATGCCATAGCTTGCCCCTTATCAGAAAGCATAAATCAGAAACGGCCAAAACTTAAAAAAATCAGGCCACTGAACTCAGCTTATCAGCGGGCATATCCTTAACCACTGTCGCGCAGCGCTGGCATATTTGCGGATGATCCGCATCAGCGCCAACCGTATCGGTATATTTCCAGCAGCGCTCGCATTTTTTACCTTCTGCTTTCTCAACAACAACAGCAATACCGGCAACATCATCAAGACGGAAGGCGTCTTCAGGCCCTTTGCCGTCAGCCAGCGTAATATCCGAAGTAATCACAAAATCGGCAAAGCTCTCCGGATCAATCATCTTTTTCTGATCGGCATTTTCAAAATAGACCACCGGTTTTGCTTCAAGCGAAGAGCGAATGACTTTATCACGGCGCTCTACTTCGATCGCCCCGGTAACCACCCGGCGAACAGTCAACAAGGCTTCGACCCGGGCTTTCAGATCCTCATTTTTCCACGTCTGATCAACTTCGGGATAGGTTTCAAAATGGACGCTGTGTTCCAGATCATCAAAACCGAGCCCTTTGCGCGCCAGCCAGGCTTCCTCAGCCGTAAAGCACAATATCGGCGCCAGCCATTTAACCAGACAGTCAAACACCCGGTCCAGCACGGTCTGGCAAGCTCTACGCGCTGTGCTGTCTTTGGCGTTGCAATAGAGGTTATCTTTATTGATGTCAAAATACAGCGCCGACAGGTCAATATTGCACAGATGGTGAATGGCAGAAATCATCCGGTGAAGGTCATAAGATTCCAGCGCTGTTTTGATCTCGGTATCAACCTCGGTCAGGCGATGCAGGATATACTGATCCAGCGCGGTCAGGTCCTGATCACGGGCGGCATTTTTATCAGCATCAAAATCGCTGAGGTTACCCAAGAGGAAACACAGCGTGTTACGAATGCGCAGGTAAATATCAACATGGCCTTTCAAAATCTGCGGGCCGATCTTAAGATCACTGGTATAATCCGATCCGACCACCCAGAGCCGCAGGATATCAGCGCCGCGTTCTTCAGCCAGATCCAATGGCGAGATGACATTGCCTTCCGATTTGGCCATTTTATAGCCCTTTTGATCCAGGACAAAACCATGGGTCAACACGGTTTCGAACGGCGCATGACCGCGGGTTGCGGTTGACACCAGCAGGGAAGACTGGAACCAGCCGCGATGCTGATCGGAGCCTTCCAGATACAGATCCGCCGGCGCACGCAGCTCGGGCCGGTCTTCACAGACAAAGCCATGGGTCGAGCCCGATTCAAACCAGACATCAATAATATCGCGAACCTGCTCATAATCATCGGCGGCATATTGATCGCCAAGGAAATCCTGCGCCGGACGGCTGAACCAGGCATCAGAGCCTTCCTGTTCAAAAATTTCAAAGATCCGCGCATAAACATCCTGATCCTGCAAGACCTCTCCGCTGTCCTTATGAACAAAAATGGCGATCGGCACACCCCAGGCCCGTTGACGGCTGATACACCAGTCGCCGCGGTTTTCGACCATGGCGGCAATCCGGTTTTCACCGCGTTCGGGCACCCAGCGGGTCTTTTTAATTTCTGATAAGGCCTTTTGGCGCAGATCATTGGTTTCCATGGAAATAAACCATTGCGGCGTATTGCGGAAGATCACCGGCGCTTTTGACCGCCAGGAATGCGGATAGCTGTGACGCATCTGGCCTTTACCCATCAGGGCACCGGCCTCAAGCATTTTTTCCATGACCAGCTTGTTGGCCGGGCCTTTTTTACCCTCTGCCGTATAGACAGATACACCGGCAAATACAGGCACCTGATCACTGTACGTGCCGTCATCATTGACGGTATAGGGCATATCAAGACCGTATTGCAGCCCCAGCTTATAATCATCCTCACCATGGCTTGGCGCGCAATGGACAAAACCGGTACCGGTTTCGGTGGTGACAAAATCACCCGGCAGGACCGGTACATCAAAATCATAGCCGTACGCGTGCAGCGGATGATGACAGATCATATCGGCAAAGGCGGTGCCTTTACCCGACCAGATTTCTTCCACTTCGGTAATTTTGGCATTGGTTTTAAAATCATCCAATAGCGCCCGGGCGACATAGACAACATCGCCGACTGTTGACGTGCTTTCCTCATCAACAGCCGTAATTTTCAGGCCTACATAGTTAATATCATCGCCATAGGCAATGCCGCGGTTGGCCGGCAAGGTCCACGGGGTCGTTGTCCAGATGACAATCGCGCCGTCGCTGATTTCGGCAGAACCCTGCTTTATGGGGAATTTAATCCAGACCATATCGGATGTATGGTCTTTATATTCCACTTCCGCCTCGGCAAGGGCCGTTTTCTCCGGCACCGACCACATGACCGGTTTTGAACCGCGATACAGCCCGCCATTCTGGGCGAATTTATGAATTTCAGAGACAATCATCGCCTCGGCCCGATGGGTCATGGTCAGGTAAGGATTATCCCAGTCGCCATTGACACCCAGGCGCTGAAATTCACCATTCTGGATACCGACCCAGTGTTTGGCAAAATCACGGCATTCCTGACGGAAATCACCGATATCAACCTTGTCTTTATCCAGACCGGCCTTACGGTATTTCTCTTCAATTTTCCATTCAATCGGCAAGCCGTGACAGTCGTAACCCGGCACATACGGCGTTTTAAAGCCCTGCATGTTTTTCGAGCGGATAACCACGTCTTTGAGAATCTTGTTCAAGGCATGGCCCATATGCAGATGCGCATTGGCATAGGGCGGGCCGTCATGCAGCACAAACAAAGGCCGGTCCTGCTGCGCGTCCTGCTGTTTACCGTACAGGTCCATTTTCTGCCAACGTTCAATCAACAACGGCTCTTTGGCCGCCAGACCGGCGCGGCGTGGAAATTCAGTTTTCGGTAATAAAATCGTCTTGCCGTAATCCTGTTCTGACATGGGTGTATTCCTGTAAAATATCGCGGTTTATATCGTTTGACAGACTAGCCTTGATTCCCGGCTTTTTCAAAGAAAAAGAATCAATCCTGCGCCTTAAAGAATTCAAAGCTGCGCTGTAAAAAAGCGCTGCGGATGGTATCACGCTCCATCAGCAATTCATGTTCGGCATTGGCGAACGCGGCCAGTTCAATAGAGGGCAAACGCTTTGCCGCATCATAAATGGCGTTGTTATCAACAATTTTCTCATTCCCGGCGATGCCGATCAAAAGCGGTGT
>JBNJDW010000158.1:0-4473 GCA_051745265.1 Pseudomonadota bacterium | reverse complement strand
ATCCCTGCGTTCACAGGTCGCTGAATTTCGTCAGGATCATAGCCTGCATATGCAGGAACTCTCACAGATCGCCATTGATCTTGATATAGATATCCCGGATGGATCGGCCAAAGACATGCTGACGACGGGCAAAGTTATGCTGGCCGATATAATGGGGGATAAATCGATCCTGCGGGCCATGCGATCAAACGAAGAAGACACCGTAACGGCCTATCAGAAAGCGGCTGAAAATAACTGCTGTACAGTTGATTTAAAAGATATCTGCGAACGGGCCCATAAAGACGAACTGCGGCACCGCGCCTGGTTCGAACAAATGGCGGAAAAGCTTAACAAAGCCGCATAACCCCTTAATGAAAAAGCCCTGCCGGAAGCGTTATCTCCCGGCAGGGCTTTTGATATTCCAATCTGGCTTATTATTTATTATTTTTAGGAGCCAGAACACCGCGCCGTACTTCGGGGTTAGTGGCAGAAGCCTTGTTGCGCGCCTTGATCTTTTTTGAATCGGAATCAAAGACACTGGCCGCAACCCTTAAGCATTTTCCTGACATTATATCGCTGTTTGCTTCAGTTTTGGTGGCGCTGTAATAGCGCTCGTGATAATCAATCTGCTTTTGCATTTTATCTTCAATTTTCTTCAACGCCTGAGCATTCTGCGGCGCGTCCAGAAAACAGGACTCAACCATTTCCTTGGTATTTACTTTCAGCTTGTATATATTTTCGGAAAATATACCTATATAGTCCTGATACAAAGACAGGTCAGGCTTTATACCGGTTTCTTCATAAAGATCATTAAAAACCTTATCGGCGTTCGTGCTGATTTCCCGAATTTCCGATGACGTCAACCCTGTATCATGTTGTTGAATTTCATCCCAATTGGCAACGCCGTTTAGGGCCGCGTTTACACGCTGCCTGAAATCTTGTTTTGTCATGTTACCCTCTATTTTTTTAATACCGCAAACAACACACTGTTTGCCTGTCATGTTCAAGGCCTTAAGCCTTGAAAAGAAATATACGCCCAAATGCAAAAAAAATCAAATATTCGCCCTAAAGGTCTATTTTTGAACAATAAAAACTAAACGCTGTTTTTAACGTAATGATATTCGAGTCTGGTTAAACATTGCTAAAATCTGTAATTCCTCTAAACTTTTCGGGAACCTATTACCCCGTCTATAAGTTAACAATCAGACGGGAGTCCAACCAAAGCAAAGACAGGCCATGATTAAAAAAAACCTATTACTCTTAAGCTTTTCATTTCTGCTTACCGCCTGCTCCGGCGTCCAGACCATGGCCCCGCAAGGCAGCACGCCGCAAATACAGGCTGAGCAAGCCAAACAAAAATCTCTGGCTTATGAAAGCTTCGTCAATGCTCAGGCTGATCTTTACCGCATATCCTTACCCATACTGTCCAGCAATGCTGAATTCTGTGGCCAAAAAACCCGTCCGGCAACGGGTATCAGCGCCTGGAATATCTATGCTGTTCCTGCCGAATATCAGCAGACGGCTCAACAGCTTTATGGCCTTGGCCCGGAATTAATCGTCCAGAATGTTGTACCAAATTCACCGGGTCAAAAAGCCGGCCTGCGCCAAGGTGACGTATTGCTTTCGATTAATGGCCGCCCTATTCCGCACGGTAAGAATGCTATAAAAACAGCACAGGAATTTTTAGATGCCGCCGGTTATCGACAGCTCGAACTCACGTATGACAGAGCCGGGACCAAACGTACCTCTACCTTAACACCGGTGCCTGCCTGCGATTACCCCGTATTGCTGGACAATTCAAGCGCCATTAACGCCTATGCAGATGGTCAAAGAATTGTTATCAGCCGGGGTATTACCCGGTTTGCTGATAATGACAGTGAGATCGCACTGGTCGTCGCCCATGAGCTTGCCCATAATACAATGGAGCATGTCCAGAAACTCAAGCAGAATACAATGACAGGCTCTCTTGGCGGATTTGCCGTTGATGCCCTTTTGGGTGCGGCTGGTGTAAATACAGGCAACCAGTTCTCACGTATTGGCGGGGCCATCGGTCAGCAGCGTTTTTCAATTCCGTTTGAGCAGGAAGCCGATTATGTCGGCATGTACTACCTGGCCCGGGCTGGTTTCCCCACCGATCAGGTCGCCAATTTCTGGCGCCGGATGGCTTCAGAAGGCCAGGCCAGCATAGATATGCGCAGCAGTCATCCGACATCTTCCGAGCGCTTTATTGCCATTGAACAAACCCATGCTGAAATTCAAGGCAAAAAGAAGCGCAATCAGGCGCTCAGACCTAATTTCTCCAATTAAAAAAAATCACCCCGTCTGATTGTTTCAGCGGGGTGATCCGACTAACCATATTTATATAAAACAAATGATTACCAGTGGCGCACACGCCCGGTATCAAGATGTACAAAGTGACTTTTCGGATAATAACCGACTCCGCCGGCCTTTAAGGCAACGGCCTGTTGACGGAATTTATGAAGATCTGTCCCCGGTAAGCTTAGATCAACGGCCTGTCCCAACATATGCAGGCTTTTCTTGGCAACGCCGGAGGATACTTTGCGCAGTCTGGCATTCGTTTTTGGTGACCGGTAACCGGAATATAGCCTATACGATTCTTTGTTACCAACCCGCTGCTGCATGACATACATGATGTCCAGCAGTCGCGGATCAATCGGAAAGGTTTCATCCGCCCGGTGATCACGAAAGACCTGCTTTATTTCATTAAAAGCATCCTTGTTATATTTTCCGTTTTCCCAATATTCCCCATGGAACTTTTCGCCAGTATGCATGTTTGTAAATTGTACAGAACGGCCCTGAACGGCAAAGTTTCTGGCATCGGCTGCGGTTGGCATCCATATTTGCGCTGCGGCTGCTATGATTGCGCTCGTCTTTATGAACGAGCGACGTTGTGTTGCCGTATTCAAATTAAGGCAATCCAAAAGATCGTCTGTTATTTTCATTATTTAGGTCCCATATTATTTTTGTAATTAACCCGCTTTGTACAAATTATATACCATGCAGTCGGCTTTTTTCAAGTTTGTGAGCCGAATCAGTTCCATTTTTTATTTTATTTTATTTATTTCAAAGTGTCCTGGCCACTTGTATAACCGCTTTTATCCTGCATGGCGCGGGCCTCTTGAACGGCTTTGTGGAATTCAATCGGCTCTTCAATGGGCGGTAAAATAACTTCACCAATCCCCATACCGCGCACACTGACCCTACCATAGCCCAATATACGGCCTAAAACACCCTGTAACAAAGATACGCCCTCGATACGGTCGATACTCAATTCCCCCACCTGACGGGCAATCAGACCACGTTTATAGATCAAGCGGTCTGTCGTCACCGCAATTTCAGTTGTTGCCTTAATGATCATCATATTGGCAAAGAAAAACAAACCCATGATAAACATACCCAACACGGCGATACGAAACATAGGATGTAAAGACCATAGAATCTGGATATAGCCGCCGCGGGCATCAATAACCTTGGCTTCATACTGCGCATAATGTTCAGACGGGATATCTCCCCAAGCTTCACGAATATAGGAATTAACCTCCCACCAGATTGCCCCATAAGCAACCGCAATCCCAAGAGAGATGCCAAAAACAATCCACATCACGGCCTTGAATGTATACATCCAGTGAAAGCGGGCGGCCATCATGATCTCTTCATCAGGCCCAAGCGACTGTTGCACGTAAAGCATATTAACCTCGTCTATAGTCCAGCATTAAGGATACTTCTTTTTAAGCCGTTGATCCATGGCTTATTTTACTTGTCACCAAAGCTGATCCCCAAGGCCCGCGCTGTTTCAACAAGCGCGCCGCTGACATCCACGGCCTGATAGGCTTTGATGGCATCGTCAATTTCAACATCAATAACCTCCCGATTTGACCAAGCCACCATACGGTTGCTCTTGCCTTCGTCGATAAGCCGAACGGCATGCACGCCAAATGCTGAGGCCAGAATGCGATCTGCGGCAATAGGTGCGCAACCGCGCTGAACATGCCCCAAAACCGTGACCCGGGTTTCCGATCCGGTTATTTCGGCCAGGCGTTCGCCCAGATAATGGCCAATACCGCCATAACGTTTTTCACCGCCGTGGTATTCTACTT
The DNA here is from genome assembly GCA_051745265.1 of Pseudomonadota bacterium. GTDB lineage: Bacteria > Pseudomonadota > Alphaproteobacteria > Micavibrionales > CSBR16-224 > JBNJDW01. Next base: position 376 of record JBNJDW010000158.1, on the reverse strand, counting down.
CGATTTTATCGCCGCCCAGCGTTTTGACCGATTCTGATACAATGACCAAAGCAAAATTACGGTTTTCTCTTTCACGAACCGCGGCAATTTTCTTGGCGATGGTTTCAAATGAATACTCAATTTCAGGAATCAAAATAACATCAGCGCCACCGGCAATACCGGCAGAGAGCGCAATATGCCCAGCATCACGGCCCATCACCTCAAGAACCATGATACGGTCGTGGCTGGCTGCCGTCGGCTGCAATCTGTCCAAAGCCTCGGTCGCAATGCTCATTGCCGTTTCAAAACCGACAGAATTTTCTGTTTCCCCCAAATCATTATCAATTGTTTTGGGGATACCGATCAAAGGAAAACCGCCGGCCTCCGCCAGCTTCTT
>JBNJDW010000157.1:0-4484 GCA_051745265.1 Pseudomonadota bacterium | reverse complement strand
CGTTATTCTGGCGCCTTTTCAGTATTCGCAGATGGTATACGGTACGCTGATCGGTTATCTTATTTTTGCCGAAGTGCCGACGTCACGGGTGATCGGCGGGTCGATTGCCTTGGTCGTGCTGGGCTGTGGACTGCTGTGGTATGATTATAACAATAATAGAAAGCTGAAACGTTATGTCAGATACGATGCGAAATCTTAAAGCCATAGGCTTTGTCATTCTGGGCTTTGGTTTGTTTTCGATCAATGATGCCTTGATTAAGCTTTTGGCCTTAAGCTATTCAGTCCCGCAAACGCTGTTCTGGACAGCCTTTTTTGTCTGCCCTGTTCTGATCGGCTATGGGTTGATAACCGAAGGCAAAAGCGCCTTTGAAACCAAAATCTGGGGCTGGCATTTCTGGCGGGGGCTGGCGATGACCTGTGTGGTTTTCTGTACGTTGTTTGCCCTGACGCAGATCGAGATGACCGAATTTTATGCCATTGTCTTTACAACGCCGATGATCATTTCGCTGGCGTCATGGGTGTTTTTAAAAGATAAACTGTCACGCCCGCAGGTATTTACGATTATCGCGGGGTTTTTGGTTATTCTTTACATGTGCCGGCCGGGTACGGAATTGTTTAATATCGGCGCTTTGTCGGCTTTGGGCGGGGCCATGTTTTTATCGCTGGCCTCTGTATTGGTGCGCAGTCATCTCAGGGAAGAAAAACCGCTTCTGGTTGGTATTAACGGTCCGGTGGTTATTGCCATGGTTTCCTTTCCGCTCAGCCTGTATTACGGCTTTACCTTTCCAACGGATATGACATCACTGGGCTTGTTTATATTATCAGGCATTACCGCAGGTTCTGCCGGGGTTTTCTTTGGTAAAGGCTTTCAGTATGCCAGCTCCGCTGCTGTTGTCGCGCCATTTCATTATACGCAGATGATCTGGGGCACTGTTCTGGGCTATCTGATTTTTGAGGAAGTGCCGAGCTTTGAAGTTATCGCCGGTGCCTGCATGCTGGCTGTGTTGGGGGTATATCTGATTTACTCGGAATCCCGGGCCCGCCGCCGGGAACGCACCCTGGTTGAAAAACGCGATACTGTCCTGCATGAGCCGGTTTAAGGTTTATCGACCGGCTGATCAAGTTCCTGAATGGTTTTAAAGCCGACTTTCAAATAGCCCCAACCGGAAATCAGGGTCAAAATCATAGCAGCCAGCAGGCCGTAATGGCCAATTTCAACAGAATAGGGGATCAGGTCAGGGCCATGATCACCGGCAATCAGAAAACCGATGGCAAACAGTTGAACCGTGGTTTTCCACTTGGCGCTTTTTGAAACAGGAACCGTGACTTTATAAGGGCCAAGGAATTCACGCAGGCCGGCAATCAGAACTTCACGAATAAGAATGACCAGCGCCGGAATAATCCATAAGCCTTCCAGCCGGTCAAAAGCGACCAGCAAAAACAGGGTGACAGTGACAATCAGTTTATCAGCGATCGGATCAAGGAATTTACCAAAAGCCGAAACCTGATTAAGAGCGCGGGCGAAATAACCGTCAAAGAAATCTGTAATCGCAGCAACAACGAATAGGATCACAGCGGACCAGGTTGCGCTGGCGCCGGGCATAAAAAACAAGGCCACCAGCACCGGAATGATCAGGATACGAAACAGGGTCAAAAGATTGGCGGTATTGGTAATCATAATGCGTGTCCGGTTAGTTGTCAGGTTAGCTTATTCTTATCATCCATCGTGAAATCTGTCATAGATTATTTGTGCCAAAGCTTCAGAAATACCTTCGACCTTGGTTAAATCACTGATTCCGGCCTGCATGATTTCACGGGTGGAACCAAAATGGGCCAGTAAAGCCTTTTTACGGGCGCCACCGATTCCCTTGATACTGTCGAGTTCTGACTTTAAAGTCTCCTTACTGCGCCGGATTCTATGCGATCCAATGGCAAAGCGGTGGGCTTCATCGCGCAGCCGCTGGATAAAATACATCACCGGATCATTGACCGGCAGGGTAAAAGGCGCACGGCCCGGCATAAAAAACCGCTCCCGCCCGGCATTGCGGTCGGGGCCTTTTGCAACCGCGACCAGGGGGATGTCTTCTATGCCAATTTCATTTAGTGTTTGTTCGACAATATTCAACTGCCCCTGACCGCCGTCAATCAGCACAAGATCCGGCCAGGTGTTTTTTGTCCGGTCCGGGTCTTCCTTTTGGGCGCGGTGAAAACGGCGGCGAAAGACTTCGCCCATCATGCCGTAATCATCGCCGGTGATCTCGCTGTCGCGAATATTGAATTTCCGGTAATGGTTCTTGGCAAAGCCTTCAGAGGTGGCGACAACCATGGCGCCGATTGAATGCGAACCCTGAATATGGCTGTTATCATATATTTCAATACGTTCCGGCGTTTTGTTAAGGTCAAACATCTCGGCGGTTTCTTCCAGCAGACGGGTCTGGGCCATTGTACCGCTGAGCTTTCGTTTATGGGCCTGACGGGCATTTTCCTCGACATGGTCAACCAGCTGGCGTTTTTTGCCGCGTTTGGGAATATGAATGCGGACCGGTGTTTTGGCGTAATTGCTTAAGGCTTCGGTTAATATCTCCCGCTCCTCAGGGGCGATGTTCAGATAGATATCTTTGGGTACCGGTTTATTGGTATAAAACTGGCCGATAAAGGCCGAGAGGATTTCGGCCGGATCGGCGTTTTTCTCGTGGCGGGGGAAATAGGCGCGGTTGCCAAAGCTCTGCCCGCCGCGATAGAAAAAGACCTGAATGCAACTGGTGCCGCCATCTTTAAAGACGGCCATAACATCGGCATTGCCGACATCGCCGCTTGTGATACCCATTTCTGTCTGGACGCTGGTCAGGGCGCGGATACGGTCACGGTATTTGGCGGCTTCTTCAAAATCAAGATTGGCGCTGGCCCGTTCCATTTCGGTGACGAATTCTTCCTGAATGGCCCGGCTTTTACCGGACAGAAATTCCAGCGCCAGATGCACCTGCCGGGCGTATTCTTCTTTTGAAACCTTCTGAACGCAAGGCGCGGTGCAGCGTTTGATCTGGTATTGCAGGCAGGGGCGGGTGCGCTGGGCAAATATCGAATCCGAACAATTGCGCAGCATAAACGCCTTTTGCAAAATCGCCAGCGTGCTGTTGACGGCATGGACAGAGGCAAAGGGCCCGTAAAACCGGCCTTTACCCTTACGGTTACCGCGGTGTTTCAGGACTTGCGGGAAATCATGGTCGGTGGTCACCCAGATATAGGGAAAGCTTTTGTCATCACGCAGCAGGATGTTATAGCGCGGTTTAAGCTTTTTGATCAGTTCGGCTTCCAGCAGCAGGGCTTCAGCCTCGGTATGGGTGGTGATGAATTCCATAGCCGTCGTTTCGACGATCATCCGTTGAATGCGGACCGGATGTTTATCCAGCCGGGTATAGGCGGTGACCCGTTTCTTTAGATTGCGGGCTTTACCGACATATAAAACATCGCCGTCCTTATTGACCATCCGGTATACGCCGGGTGCGCCGGGCAGGGTTTTGACCAGGCGGGCGATGACTTCGGGCCCGGCCAAAGCGGGTGCATTGTTGTTGGGTGTTTCGCTCATGTCCATAATATGGCGCGTTTTACCGCTTTTGGAAAGGGGCTGCGGTCTTTGCAGCCATTTGCGGTATATTTATTTTTGGGGGTGCGGCAGAGAAATGCGGATTTTTCAGAAGAGACTCTTCCTGATTATCCGTCGGCCGGTTATAGCCGTGCATAGCATCAAACCATTGCTGACAGAAATTGAAAACGTCTTTATTGTCTGTTTCCTGGCCTTTTCGACCCATCATAAAGTTAACAATACACAGATCGTTGAGCAGCATATCGGGATCATTAGGATCAATGAAATCTATTTCCGCGCGGAGGGCGCTGATATCGAATTTTGCGCTGGCCTCTTTGCTGATGCTGATTGCGGCGGATAAGAGATCTGCGGGTGATTTTTTTGAGATATCCGTGGTCTGCAGATAGGATTCTGCAGCTTCCAAGGCCGGCACGGTGTAATGGTTGAAGTCACCGGCCGCAGCACCGGTAACACGTGCGTGTTTTAACATATCAATTATGCCGGTGTCATGGCCGTATCTTTTGACATGACGCAATGCTGAATAAACATCAGCAATCGATTCATTGACTTGTTTCATTTTCAGTTTTGAATCCCGCAGTTCAAAGGGGGCCACAGCATGGGCGGCTTCATGGTCAAAAACCAGATAATGAATCTGGTCATAAAGTGTCTGTTTTGATGTCTGCTGGTCATAGCAGCTGTGCGGCACAATACCGCGATAGCTGTAGCTTTCTTCGATGGATTTTGGTGCGGATTCAGGGTTCATCGGTATAATCAGCGACGCCCGGTCGAGATCGTTTTCATCATAAGAAAGACAATAAGCGTTATTGTTTTTGGATTTAATTGTTGATTTTGCATTTTGGTAGAATCTTGAAAAAACCTCTTCCGGTTTTTGAGATGTCTC
>JBNJDW010000156.1:0-4489 GCA_051745265.1 Pseudomonadota bacterium | reverse complement strand
CCACCAATGTAGAACAGCGCATCTGTGGTCAGGATATGGCCGATTTCGTGATCAAAATAAAAATAATTAAGATGATCAAGCGTGTGTTTATCTAACTGATAACCGTCAGGGTCCTGATATGCCGCCGCCAGATAGGCCCGGGGACGAAAGACATGTTCGATCAGCTCATCATAGGATTTCAGTGCCGGCCAGCGCGGCAGAATGCCTAAATTCTGACCCAGCTTATCCCTGTGCGGGGCAAAAGCCATCGGCATCCCCGGATAAAGCAGGGTTTTAATTTCTTCATCCGGACTGTCCTCATACAGATCATCAAATTCTGAGTCTTCCGTAAAGTTACGATAGGCTTTGATGGCCTGTCCGGCCTGTTTAAAAGGCGGGGCGACGAAAATCAGCGCCCGATATGAAGGAAAAGATTCAAAAAAGGCATCGACGGCGGCATCAAAATCAAAAGGTTTTGGATGTGTATCGGTCATTTTACGCCGTTCCCTCTGTCGTGAAATTTAAATCCATCACAGCCCTTGCCTTATGTAAACAAATAAAGTAAATTCACCCCTTCTCAAACCATCAGAATCTTGAGATAATAGGTCAGGGAGAATATATACAATCATGACAAATATACAGATGAATATGACCGCTGGCAATAATGACCATGACGACCATCATGATGGTGACCATAGCGCGCCTGACGTCGGAATCCTGACCCGGACCAAGGCCCGGCCGAAGAAACCGTCAATGTATAAAGTCCTGCTGCTTAATGATGATTTTACGCCGATGGACTTTGTTGTTCATATATTAGAAAGGTTTTTCGGTAAGAATAGACAAGAGGCGACGGAAATTATGATGAATGTCCATCGCAAGGGTGTCGGTGTTTGCGGCGTGTTTACCTATGAAGTCGCCGAAACAAAAGTCGCGCAGGTTCTCGATTGTGCCCGCCAGCATGAACATCCTTTGCAATGTACGCTGGAAAAAGACTGAGTTCGGATTATTTTATCCTAGGTCTTGCTGAAATCGAATAACCCGCCGGGGATGCCATGCTGTCACGCAATTTAGAAAAAACACTGCATAACGCCTTAAGCCTTGCCAATGCCCGCCAGCATGAATTCGCCACGCTGGAACATTTACTGATCGCCCTGACCGAAGACATTGACGCCATGGCCGTTATGCGCGCCTGCGGTGTTGATATTGATTTATTGCGTGATGAGTTGCTCAATTACATTGATAATGAACTGGCCAATCTGATCCACGCCGAATTTGACGAGGCCAAGCCGACCTCAAGCTTCCAGCGCGTTTTACAGCGCGCGGCGATCCATGTCCAGTCGTCAGGCCGCGAAGAAGTCACCGGCGCCAATGTACTGGTCGCCCTGTTTTCCGAACGTGAAAGCCATGCGGTGTATTTCCTGCAGGAACAGGATATGACCCGTTTTGATGCGGTCAATTATATTTCCCACGGCATTGCCAAAGTGCCGGGCATTTCAGAACCGCATCCGGTGCATGGTATTGAGGATCCGGGCGAAGACGATCCTGAAATCAAACAGGGTAAGGATGCCATTAACGCCTATTGCGTCAATCTGAACAACCGGGCCCGCGCCGGGCGGATTGATCCGCTGATTGGCCGCGCCAATGAGGTTGACCGGACGATTCAGGTGTTGTGCCGCCGGTCAAAAAACAATCCGCTCTATGTCGGCGATCCCGGCGTTGGGAAAACTGCAATTGCCGAAGGGCTGGCGCGCCGCATTACCGAAGGCGATGTGCCGGAAATCCTCAAGGAAACAACGATTTTTGCCCTCGATATGGGCGCGCTTCTGGCCGGGACGCGCTACCGCGGTGATTTTGAAGAACGCCTGAAAGCGGTGTTAAAAGAACTGGAAGCCATCCCCGACAGTGTATTGTTTATCGATGAAATTCATACGGTGATTGGCGCCGGGGCGACCTCGGGCGGTTCGATGGATGCCTCCAATCTGTTGAAACCGGCGCTGGCCAAGGGCGAGCTGCGCTGCATCGGCTCAACCACTTACAAAGAATACCGCAACCATTTTGAAAAAGACCGGGCGCTGGTCCGCCGGTTCCAGAAAATTGACGTGCATGAACCCTCGCTCGAAGATGCGGTCAAAATTCTCGAAGGCCTTAAAACCTATTACGAAGAACATCACCGGGTTAAATACACCCCGGATGCCCTCCGCGCTGCCGTCGAATTATCGGCCAAATATATCGGCGACCGCAAACTGCCTGACAAAGCCATCGATGTCATTGACGAGGCCGGATCGGCGCAGAATCTGGTCGCTGAAGATAAGCGTAAGAAAACCATCGGCCTGAAAGATGTCGAATCCATCGTTGCCAAAATTGCCCGCATCCCGCCGAAAACGATCAGCAAGGATGATGCGACGGTCCTGAAAAATCTGGAACGCGATCTGAAAACCATGGTCTTTGGCCAAAACCGGGCGATTCAGGAATTGTCCTCAGCAATCAAACTGGCCCGGGCAGGGCTGCGCGATGCCGAAAAACCGATTGGCTGTTACTTGTTCTCCGGCCCGACCGGGGTTGGTAAAACCGAAGTGGCGCGGCAATTGTCGATCACCCTCGGCGTTGATCTCAAGCGGTTTGACATGTCCGAATATATGGAACGCCATGCCGTATCGCGCTTGATCGGCGCGCCGCCGGGTTATGTCGGGTATGATCAGGGCGGGTTGATGACCGATGCTGTCGATCAGAATCCGCATTGCATTTTGCTGCTCGATGAAATTGAAAAGGCGCATCCCGATGTCTTTAACATTTTGCTGCAGGTCATGGATCACGGCAAACTGACCGATAATAATGGCAAAAGCGTCGATTTTCGCAATGTCATACTGATCATGACCACCAATGCCGGCGCGGCCGAACTTGCCAAAGCGCCGGTCGGTTTTGAACAGAACCAGCGTCAGGATGAAGATACCGAGGCGATTAACCGCCTGTTCTCCCCCGAATTCCGTAACCGTCTGGATGCCATTGTGCCCTTCGAAAGCCTGCCCGAAGACGTCATTGCCCAGGTGGTCGATAAATTCGTCATGCAGCTCGAAGCGCAGCTTGAAGATCGCGGTGTGACCATTCAGTTGTCGGACAAGGCCCGGGCCTGGCTGGGCAAAAAAGGCTATGATCCGGCCATGGGCGCCAGACCGCTGTCGCGCGTCATTCAGGAAAAAGTCAAAAAACCGCTCGCCGAAGAACTGCTATTCGGCAAACTGACCAAGGGCGGCATGGTCCGTATTGAACTCAAAGACGACGAATTGTATTTCCAATACCCCAAATCCAGCCCCGGCAAAAAATCAAAATCCGGCAAAAAGGAAACGGTTTAGGGGTCTGTCAGATGTTTTTCTGAGCCAGTTAGGTTTTCCGGGTTGCTCTGCTTTTGTTCGGAAAAATGACCGAAGCTATGCTTTTTTTGGTAAATCACACACGCAGCCCAAAAGCTAAAGAAGGCTAAAAAGGCAGAAACATAATTCATCACAAATAAAGTGAAAATTAGGAATACTATAGAATTTGAAACGGGGTAATACCCGCTAATCAGCAATGGCAGACCGAAAGAACCGTATCCTGCTATGAGTATGGCTATAAAGGCTATCTTATAATAATGTTTATAATGAGGTTAAAAAAGTTGAGCTTTGGGATTCCACCAGATTAAGTTCTTCTTTCGTATATCAATATTATTTACACGAAAAAGTACATAGCCGTGAATCATGCTGACAAAGAAGACAATGGTCGTCACGATGAAGGAATAGCTCTACACAACATCACTGAGGATATCGGGCTTTCTAACGCTTATCACGTAGACCCCTAAATTATAATCAAAATTAAAAAAGTAGGAACTTAAATACAAAAGTGAAAAAGAGCCTGCAATAGCCCAACCCAAACAATGAAGACGCCAGTAAATATAGGTGTCATCTTTATTTCTTGAAAAACTGGGCCCTAAAACAGCGTGAGCATACTTCTCTGGTAACCACCTTTCTTCAACCGGCGGCAATATAAACATTTTACGCATAAATCTGGAAAACATAGCTCACCTTGAAAATGTTAGTTTTTTTGTACGTGTGATCTTTAGCGTATGAAATTAATTTATTAAATGTCGGGGTAGGTCCATGCTCTGATGTAAAATTCTAATGATTAGGATCGTGTCGTCTTTTATTTGATAAAAGATTATATGCTTTTCAACAGGGTAGCAATGATATCCTGCGCGGATATGCTGTGCTGACCGGCCCCGCTCTGGGGTTTTGGCAAGGCGGGAAAAGGCGCGGTTCATCCGGTCAAAATAGGCGATCCGCTGATCCTTGCCCCAGTGTTCCTGCGTATATTGGCCGATCTCATACAGATCCTGAACAGCTTTTTGGCTAAGCTGAAAGGCAGGCATTACATTTTATCCAATTCGGCGTTCAGGGTGTTCATATCGAAATTTTCAGCAATGCCGCTTTGCTCACCGGCGATTAAGGCGTTTTGCAGCGTTTGCAGCTTAAGCCGTTTT
>JBNJDW010000155.1:0-4505 GCA_051745265.1 Pseudomonadota bacterium | reverse complement strand
GAAAGCGCCCCCAAATTGCTGTTTTCATCGGACAGACTGTTGGAATTGCAACATCTGATCCGCGAGATGCCGGTTGGTGATGCCGTATTGCAGGCAGCCTTAAAATTGGTCCGCGCCTTGCGCCCCGGCAACGAATCAACCAAGGATGTCCGTGAATATGTCGAATGGGGTCCGGGGCCGCGCGCCTCTCAGGCCCTGATTCAGACCGCCAAAGCCTATGCGCTGTTAGATGGCCGGACGACACCGGCGGTCGAGGATATCAAAACCCTGGCCATTCCGGTCTTAAAACACCGCATGGCCATTAGCCTGTCCGCCCGGGCACAGGCCATTACCGTTGATGATCTGATCCTCAAAACCGTGGAAAGCCTGTAAGAAAAGCCGTCAGGCCGCTTCCGTTTCAAACCAGAATTCAATCTGCTCGGTCGGCACCGCGCAATGCGCCGCATGCTCGGCATGGGCCGGAATATGATACCATTCGCCGGTTTTATAGGTATAGGCCGTGCCCTCGATCGTCAGGGTCATTTCCCCCTTGGTCACCACACCGTAATTATCCGTATCATGCTGATGCGGTTCAATATCAGCACCGGCAGGATAACTGGCAAAATAGACTTTACAATTATCAGCATCCATTTTGAACGCATCAAAACGGCATTTATGCGGCTGCAGGGATTTGATTTTATCGGGAAAACTTTCAAACTTCATAACGGCGTCTTTTCCTTGTTGATCTTTTGAACACCGTATTATATCGCGGCTGCAATTATTTTTGAAGCGGATAGTCAATCAGCGGCGTGTAAATCGCGCCCTTTTCACCAAGATGGCTTTCATACATGGTAAATTTATCGGCGGTAAAACGGGGCAGATGCAGCAGATTATGCTGCTCGATAAAACCGGCAACCTTGTTTAGCGGCGCTTTATTCATCCGCGCCAGTGTAATATGCGGCGTGAAACGTTTATGTTCGATATCAAGCCCGGCGCGTTTAACCGCCTGATCAGTTTTCTTTTTTAAATGCTGCAAAGCCTCAGATTTCTCAACCCCGGCCCAGAGGATTTTGGGTTCCTTATACTTACCGATTTCAAAGCTGCCGACCCCGCGGACCGTTACCGGAAAGGCTTCAAGCTCTATATCCTGTAGAATTTCGTGCAGCACCTCCAGATCCGGTTCTTCCGCATTGCCCAGAAAATTAAGCGTGATATGCATGTTGTCACGGCTCTGCCAGCGGGCACCGGGAATACCGGCCTGCAGCGGTCTTAACGCCTCGGCAATATCATCGGGGATCGGCAGGGCCAAAAAGGCACGTTTCATTATGCTTATCGCTCGCTTGGATTGGGGTTATCCTGATGCACGGCATCAATGGCTTTGATCACTTCATCTTCCAGCTTCAGGTCAACCGCGGCAATGTCCGATTTCAACTGCTCCATGCGTGTCGCGCCAATGATATTGGCCGTGACATAGGGCCGGCTGTTAACAAAGGCAATGGCCATCTGCGCCGGATCCAGGCCATAACGCTCAGCAATCGCGACATAGGCCTGGGTGGCGGCCTCGGCATGATGATTGTCATAACGGCTGTAACGCCCGCCGTGAATCGCTTTTGATGAGCCTTCGGGCAACCTGCCGCCCAGATATTTACCGCTTAACCGGCCACGCCCGGTTGGTGAATAGGCCAGCAGGCCACAGTTTTCCTGCAATGAGACTTCCGCCAGACCAATATCATAGCTGCGATTCAAAAGGCTGTAGGGATTCTGCACCGATTGCACGCGCGGCAGATTATGTTTTTCGGCCAACTGCAAGAATTTCATCAGCCCCCAAGGGGTTTCATTAGACAATCCGATATGGCGGATTTTGCCATCCTTGATTTTTCCCTCCAGCACCTGAAGCGTTTTTAAAATTTCATCCTCTGCGGCGGCATCATACATATCAGCCCGATAATCAAGCGTGCCAAAGGAATTAACCCGCCGCAACGGCCAGTGCAGTTGGTAGAGATCAATATAATCCGTCTGCAGGCGTTTCAGACTGTTATCCAGCGCCTCTGTTATATTTGCCTCATCAAAACCGGTATCGGCATTGCGGATCCATTTATTGGTGGTCGGCCCGGCGATTTTACTGGCCAGAATAATCTGGTCCCGTTTGCCGGATTTTTGAAACCAGCTGCCGATGATCTCTTCGGTCCGACCATAGGTTTCTGCTGTTGGCGGGATGGCATATAATTCTGCCGTATCAAAGAAATTGATCCCCTGATCAATGGCATAATCCATCTGTTCATGGCCTTGATCTTCGGTATTTTGTGACCCCCAGGTCATTGTCCCCAGACAGATCAGACTAACATCAAGACCGGTGGTGCCCAGTTTACGTTTTATCATCACTTCCCTCATTCATTTTGCAGCAGTTTTTCGACCCGTGGTAACAGATTATCGGCAATAACTTCGGTGCCTTTTTCATTGGGATGAACGCGATCTTTTAAATTCAAATCCGGGTCCATGGCCACCCCTTCCAATAAAAAGGGATAATAGGCGATATTAAACTGTTCGGCCAGCCGTGGATAAATGGCATCAAAGCTTTTGGTATAGGCGGGGCCGCTGTTCCGCGGCGCATACATCCCCAGCAACAACACATCCAGATCACGATCCTGCAGAATTTCCAGCATTTGGGTTAAATTCTGCTCGACAATTTTCGGATCAATAAAGCGCATGGCATCATTGGCCCCAAGGCCAAGCATAACAATATCCGGTTCATTCTGCAAAACCCATTCCAGACGGTTAAGCCCGCCGGATGTCGTCTCCCCCGATATACCGGCATTGATAACATCAACCTGATAGCCCTTATCCCGCAGCTTTTCTTCGAGTTTTTCAGGAAAAGCCTCGCCATTGGATAATCCGTAGCCTGCCGTCAGACTGTCACCAAAAGCCAGAATCTTCACCGGTTCAGCCGCGGCGGCCAGCGGTTGAAAAAAAACAAAAAAAGCAAAAAAGGCAAGCAGATAGACCTTGAAGCGGGACAGAAACGTGCCATACTTTGTCTTGTGGTTTAACAAGCAGGTATTATGGGCAATAATGGACAACTCTTCTCTCCCGACAGATGGCGAACAACAGGTTCTCAATAAAAATAGCGCAAAAGCGGATCAAAAACCACTCGTGTCGATGAATAATATTAAACTCACCCTTGGCAGTGAAGCGGGGAAGGTTGATATTCTGCGCGGTATTTCTCTTGATATTGCCGCCGGTGAACGGCTGAGCATCGTTGGGCCCTCGGGTTCCGGTAAAACGACATTGCTGATGGTTCTATCCGGCCTGCAAATGCCGACATCAGGCAGTGTTTCGATTGCGGATGCCGATATTACCGAGATGAATGAAGATGAACTGGCCGGTTTCCGCCGCGATAATATCGGTATTGTCTTTCAGAATTTTCATTTGGTACCGACCATGACCGCGCTTGAAAATGTCGCCACGCCGCTGGAATTTGCCGGTGACCGTGAGGCCTTTGCCAAAGCTGAAAAGGTTTTGGAAGCTGTCGGCCTTGGTCATCGCCTGACCCATTATCCGGGCCAATTATCCGGCGGTGAACAGCAGCGTACCGCCCTTGCCCGCGCCCTTGTTGGCCGGCCAAAGCTTTTGCTGGCCGATGAGCCGACCGGCAACCTTGACGGAGAGACCGGGGAGAAAATTATTGAACAGCTCTTCCACCTGTCCGAAGAAAGCGGCACCACGCTGGTACTGGTCACACATGATATCGGCCTTGCCGCGCGCTGTGATCGCAGTATCCACATTGCTGACGGGGTGCTTGAATAATGGGTAATACGGGGCTGGCCATACGGATGACGCGGCGCGAACTGCGTTCAGGCCTGAAAGGTTTTTATATTTTCCTGCTCTGTTTGATTCTGGGCGTCGGGGCTATTTCCTCGGTCCGGTCGCTGTCAAGCGGGCTTTTGCAAACGCTGGAGGCCAATGGTCGTTATATTCTGGGCGGTGACATTGCCCTGCGCACCATGTTTGAACCGGCAACCCCTGAGCAGATCAAATATCTCAAACAGGAAGTCGGCCCGACAACCGTTGTCGCCGAAACCCGTGCCATGGCCCGCACGGCACAGGGCGATAAAGCCAATCTGGTTGAGTTGAAGGCCATTGATGTTTTCTACCCGCTCTATGGTGATTTTGTCTATCGCGATATTGACGGTAATCTGCGCCGTGAAAACAAAAATCTGTCCGCCGATCTTCTGGCCTCTTATGATCCCGAAACCGATCAGGAACGTGATGACTGGGGCGCCTTTATCGAGCCCGAGCTGACCGAGCTGATCGATGTTGATCTGGGAGATGAGATCATCATCGGTGATCAGAGTTTCATAATCAAAGGCATTATCGAAAAAGAACCCGACCGGCTGAGCGGTCAGCGCTTTAGCTATGCGCCGCGGGTGATGATCAGCCGCAATGCGTTTAATCTGACCGGTTTGAATCAGACCGGCAGCCAGATTCAGTATTACCACAAGGTCATCTTATTCGGTGAAGCCCGTTTT
>JBNJDW010000154.1:0-4509 GCA_051745265.1 Pseudomonadota bacterium | reverse complement strand
CACTGCGCAGTACAGGCCGGGTCCGGGGCTGCCATCGGGCAGATCCTTGCCCGGCAGCGTGCCCGGCACAACAACCGAGCCTGCCGGAACATGGCCGCGATAGATCTCACCGCTGGTCCGGTCAATGATCTTGGTCGAAGCGCCCAGATAGACGCCCATTGACAGCACTGATCCGGCCTCAATCCGTACGCCTTCGGCGACTTCCGAACGGGCACCGATGAAACAATTGTCCTCTATGACCACAGGCGCGGCCTGTAAGGGCTCCAGAACGCCGCCAATGCCAACGCCGCCCGATATGTGGCAGTTCTGGCCGATCTGCGCACAGCTGCCAATGGTTGCCCAGGTATCGACCATGGTGCCGTCACCGACATAGGCGCCGATATTGACAAAGCTGGGCATTAAAACAACATTCTCACCGATATAGGCACCATGGCGCACCGCGGCGGGCGGTACGGCGCGGATTTTGGCGCTGCGGAACATCTCGGCGCTCCAGCCTTCGAATTTTGACGGGACCTTGTCATACCAGGAGGTTTGATCCCCGGGGCCGGAGGCGATGATTTTATTGTCATTCAGCCGGAAAGACAGCAGGACGGATTTTTTGACCCATTCATGGACATGCCAGTCGCCCGGGCTGTTCTGGGTGGCGACACGCAGATTGCCCGAATCAATGGCATTCAGCGCCTTTTGAACCCGCTCTGTCGCGTCTTCGTATTGGTTAAGAGTATCGCGGTTGTCCCACAGCTCATTGATATAATTTTCAAGGTCTTTCATTTTTGTATCCTTTATACGGCAGAACGCGAATTCATCGCCGTGATCAGTGTGTTGTCATCAAGATAGTCAAGCGCGCTGCCCATGGGCACGCCGCGGGCAAGGCGGGTGATTTTAACACCGGTGGAAGAAATCACCTCGCTGATATAATGGGCGGTGGTCTGCCCGTCTATGGTCGCATTCAGGGCGATGATCACTTCCTCTACCCCATCCTGTTCAATGCGCTGGCGCAGATGGGGGATGTGCAGATCATCAGGGCCGATATCATCCAACGCCGACAGGCTGCCGCCCAGAACATGATACAGGCCTTTGAAATAGCCGGTACGTTCCAGCGCCCACAGATCGGCAACAGTTTCGACAACGCAGATCGCCCTCCGGTTACGCTGCGGGCTGCGGCAGAGGCTGCAGGGCGATCCGGTATCCAGCGTATGGCAGATTTCACAGCTTTCGATGGTTTCTGCGGCTTGACGCAGGGCATCGGACAAAGGCAGCATGACGCCGTCCTTGTTGTTGAGCATATGCAGCATCATCCGTCTGGCCGAGCGGCTGCCGACCCCCGGCAGTTTCGACAGCAGTTTGACAATCTGTTCAAAATCCTGACCAAGCATGTTTTAAATCCTGTCTTTAAAATCCTGTATTTGGCCAGTATAGGCTGATCGGGCCGGATCCGGCAAGCAGGGATTTATGGTTATAATGAGTCACTGAAAACAAGGTCGCGTGACAGGCCTTTGTCCAATAGCGGGGCCAGACAGGCCTGCACCATGGCCGGCGCGCCGGATAAATAGGCTTCGTAACCGGACAGGTCATCGGGCAGCTGCGCTTTGGCAACATCGCTGACAAGCCCGGTGGCAAAATCATTGATCGGATTTTCCGTCACCCCGGTATAGGAAAAATGGGGGTAACGGGCGCTGAGCTCCTGCAGGACCGGTTCCAGATAAAGATCAACCGCCGTCACCCCGCCGTGAAACAGCTGGATTTGACGTTCGGGCATATGATGCAGCGCGGTTTTAACGATCGGCAGTAACGGGGCCAGC
The DNA here is from genome assembly GCA_051745265.1 of Pseudomonadota bacterium. Lineage (GTDB taxonomy): Bacteria > Pseudomonadota > Alphaproteobacteria > Micavibrionales > CSBR16-224 > JBNJDW01. Next base: position 2,707 of record JBNJDW010000154.1, on the reverse strand, counting down.
CCCAGACCGCCGCCAATGGCAATGATCGGACGGCTGCTGCCGGGCTGTAATATGGCTTTACCATGGGGAAAACTGACCGTCACGGTATCTTCAGTTTTAAGCGCGGCGATGGCGTGGCTCAGCCCATGGCCGATATCCTTGACATGGAAACAGATCCGCGTGGTGTCAGGCATGCCGGCAATGGAATAAGGCCGCGGATCATGGCCGGGCAGGGACAGGATCGCATATTGGCCGGGCAGGTAATGAAAGATGCCGTTATCGGTTGCGCCCGCGGCGGCCGCTTCAAGACAGAGCTCGTAAATATCCGGGGCCAGACGTGTTTTGGCGGCAATCCGGCAGGTTATTTCCCGCGGGGCTGGCGCTGCGGCCTTTGCTGGCCGGGTATTGTCTGTGTCTAAATATTCCATAGATGCTTCGTCTGACGATCCCTTTATCGGTAAACTATAGGCTTACCGGTGAAAGTCAATATTGGATCATACCAACCGGCCTGTTCAAGGGTGAAAGACAGGCGTGGTTGGAATGCGCGGCCTGTTAACGGCCGCCGTTGCGCGGTGGTTTGGCCCGCGGCGCTTTGGGCTTGGCGGCGTCATCAGGCGCGGCCTTGCCGTAATCGGCCAGATCATCAACAGTGCTGTTGTCCGCCTGATCCGGGCCGGACTGTTCCTTGCGGGCGGCTGTCGCCGGCGTTTCGAAATTGCCGGATTTGACCTTTGTCAGGAAACCCAAAATCTGCTCAGCGGGTTCAATCTGTCCCGATTGGGCGAGCAGGGCCGGTTGATGCAGCAGCAGTTTTTCAAGCTTCAGACCATTGATCTGATCACGATAGGCCTGCCATCTTGCGGCATTGTCTGGGTCTTTTTCGATATTGTCTTCGATCGCGGTGTCAAAGGCGGCCTGCAGGCTTTGCTGATCAATCGGCTGAATGACATCAAACGCCTGATCCAGCGCGTCAGAGGTCACGCCCTGTTGTTCGAAAATATCATGGATCTGGCGGGTTTGCTCAATGCTGAGCTGCGGGCGCATGCTTTCGCCGTCGATCATCGACATAAACAGAATGGTTGCTTTGGCGACCAGTAGGGAATCTTCGCTGTCGGCGACGACCTGATTCACGGTATTCATCAGCGCGCTGAATTCCTGATTTTCGGTATCATTGACACTGGGCCCATCCTCAACGCCGAATAATTCCTGTAATTCGGCCGGGGTAAAGCTGTTATCCGTGACATTCATGCCTTCGGCCTGGGCCGCGGCGAACAGCAGGGCGCGTTGATCCAGCGAAGCATTTTTACGTTCAAGTGTTATGGTCTCGGCGCCTCTGGCTTTTTGAATACGGACCATATCGCGGGCGATGTCTTCGGTCAGTTTCTGTCCTTTGGGCAGGGTCACATACAGCTTGCCTTTTTTGGCCTTTACATTCAGGCAGCAGCCATCCTTGTAATGAATATCCATGGACGTGTCAGAGCTAAAGGTCACGCCGCGGCCATCTTCCTGCAGGCGGTGGAAGAAATCAGCACCCAGCGCCTGTTCGACGTCCTGCGGCGATCGGCTGCCGCCGGAGTAACCGGCCAGACGGCTGACCATACGCTGCCGGTCCTCGGTCATTTGATAACCGGCGGGGTCTGCGGCATCTGGCTGTGAGTCATAATCCTGCCCCGGGGTATTTTCATCGGGCAGATCGGCGCTGATGCTCAGGCCGGACTCTGTGTCATGATCGTTGTCATCCTCAGACTCTGCGTCATTGGTATTGCGGGCGTTAAACTCCGGCGCGGCGCTGGATTCCTCATCATCAGTTGATTTGGCGGCACTGGCGGCATGTTCTTCGGCCAGACGGCGTTCTTTGCGTTCGTCTTCACGGCGCTGCGCGTCGGCGATTTCATTTTCAGCCGCGATGTTTTCTTCCTGTTGCTTTTTATCAGCATCCTGACGGGCGTCGGAGAACTGGCTGAGAAGCGTGGCGGATTTTTCAGCCTCGGGACCGGCGACAATTTCGGCCAGCGTTTCTTTTAACTGCTGTACCGGAACGAATCGGCCTTTTTCATTGCGGGCCTCAAAAAAGCTTTTGCCTTTTTGCGGTGTGTAATGCTGCACATTGTGAAGCCCTTTTTTGGCCAGTTCTTTCTGAAGCCAGGCGGCGGTCTGCAATACATCCAGCGCTTTTTCAGTTAACGTAATTTTATTCGAATGCGGATCGGCCATGCTGTTCCCTCATGCGCTTAACATTTGTCGATATGATATAAAGTAACAGTACCATATCACGGTTTTTTAAGAATTATAAGCATAATAACCGCATTGCCATAATACGTCAAGGGCCAGAGCCTAAAGACCGTCGATCCAAGGCCGGTAACCGGCAACAGAATGACCCGCCGCGCATTATATAAAAAATCACCGGCGCGGATATACGCCGGTGATTCTATATTGTCTTCGTTAAAATGCTGCAGCATCCGGGCTGATATTACCGTGTCGGCGCCTTTGCCCGTGGTGCTTGTTGTTTTTGCTGCTGTTGCGCCTGACCGGGCTGCAATGGCGCGCCCTGCGTTTTGGATGCGGCGCCGTCATACTGGAACATGCTTTGCGGAATGGTTCCGTTTGATGTTTTCGGCGCTGCTTGCTGTGGTTTGGCCGGTTGTGCCGGCGCCTGATCAAGCTTTTTGATATCCTCTGGCGCCATACCGGCGGTGGTCAGCGCTTTATCAAGTGTTGCCGGTTTCAG
>JBNJDW010000153.1:0-4530 GCA_051745265.1 Pseudomonadota bacterium | reverse complement strand
GGGCCTCGGTTGCTTTACCGGTTTCATACACGGTATCGATCGTATCGTGATGTGGATTAAAAACGCCATGGTAATGACTTTTATCCAGATGATAAAAAGCACCCCCGGCACTGACCGCAGTGGCCAACGCAAAGCTTAAACGCAATGATTTCAAAGCTTTCATTGATTTTGACATGTTATTCTCCTTTAAGACAAGCTTGACATAAATTGTTTATCCCGCTGTTTGCGAGTCGTGGCCGTCTTCTGATCTTCCTTGGCAATCACAGGCTCCTGATCAAATTCTGTCACTGACGTACACCGCAGGTTTTGATCACCGAAAAGCCTTTGAGCATTCAGAGCTGTTGTAAAGAATATCGATTTTAACTGCTTATTATCTGACATGAATATTTCTCCGGTTCAATTTTACAGAACTTTTAGCAGATATATGATATATGTCAATACAGCACTGGCATAAAAAAGCGGGCCATCTGCGGCCCGCTTTTAAAATCATCTCAATATCTATGACTGGATCTCTTACTCGGTTTTATCGACCTGAGAGAATTCCAGCTCAACCGGCGTTGCCCGGCCAAAGATCGATACCAGCACTTTCAGACGATTGCGCTCTTCATCGACTTCCTCGACCGTACCGTTAAAGGAATTAAACGGACCGTCAATAACCTTAACCTGCTCGCCAACATCAAACATAACGGTAGAGCGCGGACGTTCTGCGCCTTCCTGCATTTGTTGCATCAGCTGTTCAGCTTCGGCCTGCGAAATGGGTGTTGGTTTATTTGCAGCGCCCAGAAAGCCGGTGACTTTCGGCGTGTTTTCAACAAGGTGCCAGGCTTCGTCGCTCAGCTCCATTTTAATCAGGACATAGCCGGGAAAGAATTTTTGCTCGGCATTGACGCGCTGACCGCGGCGGATTTCGATGACTTCTTCGGTCGGAATCATGATTTCTTCGATCTGATCCTCGATCTTGTATTTTCTTGCCGCTTCGTGAATAAATTCAGCGACTTTGTTCTCAAAGCCCGAATACACATGTAAAACATACCAGCGCATTGCCATTTTTATTATCCCTTATTCTTGTTCAATCCTTAAATTTTCAAACACCGAGAATCGCACTTATTGCGGCGGCAATAATCCAATCAGCAAACATCAGATACATGGCAATAATGGTCACCATGATAAAAACGATCACAGTGGTGACCATGACCTCCTTACGTCCCGGCCAGGTGACTTTACGACCTTCCTGTTTTACTTCTTTGAAAAACTTTGTGACGCCTGTTTTTGCCATCATTCAATCCTTAAATTTAAAACCTGCCATAGTGGCAGGAGCGGAGGGACTCGAACCCACAACCCCCGGTTTTGGAGACCGGTGCTCTGCCAATTGAGCTACGCTCCTTCGATATATCCCTTGCCCCTTTGCGGCTCGTAACCGGTAAAACCGGTATAGCCTGCATCAATGTAAGGGAAATATTGAGAATACTTATAACATAAATTTAAAAGACTGCCAGAAAAAAATTCAGATTTATGCCGCTGCCTGAAAAAGCGCGATACCGCGTTGATTTTTACTGATCTGCGACAGCCGGGCACGTGGCATCTGCGTCTGAATCTGCTCTATAACCTGATCAATTGCCCGGACCGGGCCGCTGATCCGTTCAACCTCAATTTCTGACAGTTCATGGCATGTTATACTCTCATTCTGCTGATAGTCCGGCGCCAGAATAATTTGCCCCAGATCAAAGGCAATTTCGACCACCGCCTGCCCTTCGGGCAGATCCACTGTCATATCAAAACAGCGGCGATTGATTTTTGACGTAAAAAGATGAATAAGATCCTCTGCCTTGACCTTTGATACGGCGGCTAAGGCTCTGGCATCAGTGATAACACTAAAATCCGGCGCATTGTTTTTAACAGGATACTCCCATTCATGCCGTTGCAGGGTTTGTCCTGCCGTATCGCCTTCGCTGACCGCCGTTTTTAAAGTCTGCTCGTAACCGATGCCTTCTTTATATTCAAGGCGCAAGGCTGTTTTATCACGATACAGATCCAAAGCGGGCGTATCATAATAATCGCGGATATGGCTTTTGGTTTTTACCTGTGCAGGTTTGAAAGATTCAAAAACGGTTTCAAGATCAGCGGGTGCAAGCTCGAGCTTTTGTTCCAGCTCCAGCGTCGTATCGTCTTTAGAAATCATGATGCACCGATAAAAAAGATGGAGCGGGCGACGAGAATCGAACTCGCATAACTAGCTTGGAAGGCTAGTGTTCTACCATTGAACTACGCCCGCTTGCGTCAGACCTTAATACTTAGCGATATTCGACGGCAATTTCAAGCCCAGAGTTTGATCTTTGTTTTTATTCCTGAATAAAGCCACCGCTTTGCGTTTCCCACAAGCTTTTATAAAGACCATCCTGCGACAAAAGCTCTTCATGCGTGCCGTCTTCGACGATCCGCCCCTCATCCATGACGATAATCCGATCCATGCGTGATAGAGTCGATAACCGGTGGGCGATCGCAATCACAGTCTTATCCTTCATAATAGTCTCAAGACTGTGCTGAATCAGGGTTTCAGATTCACTATCCAGTGCCGATGTCGCCTCATCCAGCGCCAAGATCGGCGCATTTTTTAAAACAGCGCGGGCAATGGCAATCCTCTGCCGTTGACCGCCCGATAGCTTCAAACCCCGTTCACCGACCAAAGTCTGATAGCCGTCAGCCAGATCCATAATAAAACCATCGGCATGCGCCTTGCGGGCGGCCTCTTTTATCTCATCCTCTGTTGCATCAAGCCGTCCATAGCGGATGTTATCAGCAAGCGAATGATTGAACATCACAGTATCCTGCGGAATGACGGCAATGGCCTGTCGCAGGGAATGTAGCGTCACATCACGAATATCCTGCCCATCAATACGAATAACGCCGTTATTCTCCTTTACGTCGTAAAAACGCATCAACAAACTGACCAGCGTTGTTTTGCCAGCCCCTGATCTGCCGACGATCCCCAGCTTCTGACCTCCGGGAATACTTAAGGTCAAATCTTTAAAAACGCCAGCGCCTTCGTCATAGTCGAAATTGACACCCTGAAGCTCAACATCTCCTTTGGCGATATTGATATCTGTGGCCTGAGGTCGGTTAATAATATGTGATTTTTCCTTCAATGTTTTGACAGCGCGCATAAAGCCATTGCGCTGTTCGAGGTAACGCGAATACATCATGGTTGATACTTCAAAATAGTTCCAGACCTGAAACAGCATGAACCCTAGAAGTGCGGTCGCTGCCATGGAGATTTGCCCTGCCAGTAACTGGCTATAAGCCAGACTGCCAATCAGCAGAATCCAGAACAGAGCAACAAAATTGATAACGCCCCAGCGAAAATAATCGTAAAAGGCCATCTTTCGATAGGCTTTATGCCCGATCATTTCTTTACCTTTGCCTTGTTTAATAATTGTATCCTGCAGGTTAAAGGTTTTGACTGTCGGCACTGCATTGACAAATTCATACACAGTCGACGAAACATCTTCGAAACTTTTATTATGGGCATCGTTCAATCGGTAAAATTTAAACCCCGTCCAAATCATCACGGCCATAAAGCTTAAGAAAAACCCCAGAAACAAAAAGAAGAAATAAAACGGGATATTCATCGCCGTCAGTGAGATGGTAATCGCAATAATGCCCGCGACAAAGTCCAGAAAATCCCACATAAACAAATCATTGATCGACATGAAAGATCGACGCGCCAGAACAACCTGCTGCAATTTTCCACCGGATCCGGAACGCTCATGCCAGTCATGGGACAGGCTCATCAGGTGCCGTATTGAAAACAGCGTTATGATACGGGAAATTCTATCCGCCAGAACATCCGCATAAGCCAAAGTCATCAGCAAAATATGAACAATGACCGAAACCCCGGCATATATCCAGATCCCCCGCCACAGGGCCTCCGGCTCTTCAAAAACCCGGCCCGTTTCAATCATTTCGATGGCCAGCGCAATATAAAGCGGTGACAGATGAAAGAACAGCTTACGAAATATATTAATGGCACAATAACCGTAAAACCGCCATTTATAGGTTTTAACGAAAAACCATATCCAACGCAGTGCACTATTGCTCGAAAACGGGGCGTCTTCATAGCGTGGTATTTTAAGATCAGAATCCGGTATATTCTGTTTCATCTAAGCTTATCCAAGGCCTCTGGTCGACAACACAAGTACAATTGCGGCACTCAGCAATAGCGCCACCGTCCGTATCCGGACATGGGCCTCTTGCTTTCGTGCTGCATAATAAAACATCAGCCAGACCGTAGACAACATGGCAATCAAAGAAACAAAGGCCGGATTAGGTGATAAATAAAAGGCAATCGGCATCAGAAAGCCGATACAGCCTTGCAACACCCCTATTCCACAACCGACCTTGATCACCCTTTTATCAAAAAGCCCTGTCAGCGCCGGCTTGCAGTAATAGCGTGAAATCGTAATAACAAAAACGGCCACATGGGACAGACAGGCCCTCGTCTGGGCCTGTCAAACCAAACCCCCCTAAGAAATT
>JBNJDW010000152.1:0-4592 GCA_051745265.1 Pseudomonadota bacterium | reverse complement strand
GGCGGTTTTTTAATGTCTGGCATGCCGGATCGGAACCCATCTTATCAGCAAACTGTTCGTTATCTGACATACCGTATTAACACACAGGAGGATCCCATGCCGCGCAATGGAAACAGATCGGTGACATCGCTCAACCGTGTTGCCCGAAATACCGCACCGGAGGTTAATGACAGGATAGAAGAAGACATGGAAATGCGTCTGATCTATTTTGCTGAACATGTCGAGGAGATTGACCGCCGTTTAAAAGAACTGGATCGGGAACAGGATATTGAAACGGTTCTGCAAACCAATGCGGCCACCCTGTCTTTGCTGGGTCTCGCCCTTGGCCTGACGCGCCATAAACGCTGGTTTGGCCTGCCCCTGGTTGTTTCAGGATTCTTGTTTCAACACGCCCGTCAGGGCTGGTGCCCGCCTTTGGCGCTTTTCCGCCGCATGGGGGTCCGCACGGCTGAGGAAATTGGCCGCGAACGCTATGCCCTGAAATATCTTCGCGGTGATTTTGACAGCAAACTTGGCAACGGATCGATCAAAACACGCGTGCGCAAGGTCCTTGATATCATTAACCGCTCTTAAATTCTAAACAGCCCCTAAAAAAAACCGCCAGGCGGATCATCCCGCTGGCGGTTTTTAACTCTATGCAACATCAGGCCTGCGCACTTGCCTGTGGCGAAAATTCCATTTCGCCGATTTGTTCAACAGTGGTGGCCTGCGGTCCTTCCGGACTTTCATCATAGGCAAGAACCACGCGCACGGGCGTGCCAATATCCAGAGGCTCAAAGCCTTTACCAATCACGCTGTTACGGTGAAAATAAACTTCACTGCCATCATTCAGCTCAATAAACCCGAAACCCTGAAGACCATTCAGACGCACGACACGGCCTTCAATCGGCACGTCATGACGCTTGATTTCACCGCGCTGTTTACGGCTATAGTCTTCAAGCTGGCGGATCATCGCCTTGAAAGCATCATTTATCGTCGTATCCAGTCGGTCATGGCGGTCTTCATCGCCCGGAGATTTACTGACCACCAGCCGTTGTCCCGGGACATTGACCTCAAGCGTGACATGAAAATAATTGCCCTTCTGATGACGGCGTTCCGGTTTCGTCACCACCACGCGGGCATCAATAATATGATCATAAAACCGTTCAAGCTTTTTACTTTTTTCACGGATCATGTCTTCATAGGCCGGACTGGAATCCAGGCTATCAAATACGATTTCCAAAGGCTCATCCATTTTAGTCTTCTCCTTGATCTGAAGGTTTCAATCACCTTTCAGTAAAGCAGAGAAAACCATTATCTGAATTGATATTCATCAAGAATTCGTATTTCAGCTTACTTTTGATAACGCCTGATCAAGATCCGCGATGATATCATCGACATTCTCGATACCAATAGACAGGCGAATAGCCTCCGGCAGCGCACCGGCGGCAATTTTCTGATCATCATGCAGTTCGGAATGGGTGGTCGATGCCGGATGAATAATCAGGCTTTTGGTATCGCCGATATTGGCGACATGGCTGAGCAGTTCAACGCCCTCGACCACTTTGACCGCAGCGTCAAAACCACCGGCAAGGCCAAAGGTAAACAAGGCACTGCAGTAACCATTGCGCATATATTTATCGGCCAGCGCCTTATAGGGGCTGTCGGCAAGTCCGGCATAATTAACCCAGGACACAGCCGGATGTTGGTTTAGGAATTCAGCCACTTTCAAGGCATTTTCACTATGGCGCTGCATGCGCAGATGCAGGGTTTCAATGCCGACCAGCGTATAATAGGCATTGGCCGCCTGCTGGTTCATGCCCAGATCGCGCAGACCGACCGCATGGTTATGGATGGCCAGCGGATTATCGGGAAAGCTTTCGGCAAAGGTCAGACCGTAACTTGGATCCTCCTGCGCGAGGGCGGTAAATTTATCACTGTATTTCATCCAGTCAAATGTACCGCCATCCACGACCGCGCCGCCCATGGCCTGACCATGGCCGCTCAGATATTTTGTCGTTGAATGGGTCACGGCCGCGGCCCCATAATCAAAAGGCTGGAAAATATATGGCGTTGCCACAGTATTATCGACAATCAGCGGAATACCGGCGTCTTCGGCAATACGGGCCACAGCCTCGACATCAATAATGGCGCCTTCCGGATTGGAAATACTTTCGACAAAAATCAACTTGGTCTTTTCGGTCAGGGCTTTCTTGAAATTCTCAGGCTCCAGCGGATTGACGAAATGACACTGCCAGCCAAAAGACCGTTTGAACGTATCACGAAACTGGCTGGTCGTACCGCCATAGATTTTACAGGAGGAGACAAAATCATCACCGCTGTCAAGAATTGCTGAAAAGGCAAGCAGGCTGGCCGACAGTCCCGATGACGTACAGGTCGCCCCGGCACCGCCTTCAAGCGCCGCGATCCGGCCTTCCAGCGCGGCGATTGTCGGGTTATTGATCCGGGAATAGATAAAGCCCTCTTCCTTTAAATGGAAACGGTTTGAGGCCTGCTGGGTATCTTTGAAAACAAAGGAACAACTTTGATGAATCGGCGTGCTGCGTGCGCCTGTGCTTTCATCCGGCGTTGTGCCACCCTGTACGCTGAGCGTTTCGATGTTAAATGCGTTTGCCTTATCCATGACTTTATCCTTTGCTGTTTATATCGGCGTTACGGACGCCTGCAGGGTAAAGCATAAATCAAACTTTTAGAAAAGCATAGCCTGTCAGGAAAATTGGAAACTATGCTGAAAAACATCCGGTTTGCGTAAAGCGCCGGCGCAATCCGCGGGAGTCGCTGAACAATGCGCGCAGCAATGTTCGGCAAGTCTGCTGAAATTTTCGATCATCACTTCCGATCCCTTTGTATGAACGCCTTGCTTATTCAATCCCCGCAGGGCGCGGGAAAAGGATTCTGCCTTCATCCCCAACCGTGCCGCGGCCAAGGATTTTTCATACGGGAACGGAAAAGTACCCCCGTCGCCTTTCATCGAGGCCGATAGCTGGACAAGCAAACAGCTGACCCGTTGCGAAGCATCCATCAATGCCATATGTTCCTTTTCCAGCTGCAGCCGCCGGACCTGACGCGACATTTCCTCCATAATTTCATTCAGAATATCGGGATTATTTCTGGTGACCTCCCTTAGAACAGCGCCCGGAATTTCAATCAAACGGCTTTCATTCGCAGCCACAGCGGAAAACGGATAATCTGTTTTAAAAAATATCGCGGCTTTGCCAAAGATATCCCCACGGGTTAAAAGCGAGACGATTGCTTCTTCGCCCCATTCAGTATTGCGGTACAGTTTTACCCATCCGGTATGGACAATAAAAAACCGGTCTGCTTTATCATCCTGAAAACAGATCGGCATATGTTTGCTATAGGTTTTAAAATGAGCAGACTCATAGCATTTCTTAAAATCCTCTTCTGTCAGGGCTCTGAAAAACGGGATGTCATATAAAAAATCCCAGCTATGGTCTTTGACGCTAAGCATAAAAATCCCTTTTATAAGCTTTGGTGTAAGGGGCGGCACATTCACATCTGATATGTGCAGATCTGTTGTTACTAACACCTCCCCGGCCATAAAGTTTCTTATGCCCCGCTGTTTTATCGCAAGGGTGTTTTCGGGCATTAAAATCTTCTGCCCGACAAAGATGGAAAAATTGACAAAAGTCAAAACGAATTTCTGTCTGCAAGTGTTGGTGATCCTGCAAACCATAAGAATGTTTTTAATGAATATGAGGAGACCGACATGAAACGCAAAGCAACTTATTTTCTGGTACCCCTGGTTACCCTGCTTGTTCTGGGCGGTTGCACCCGGTTAAATGAAAATGACCGGGCCATGATAATGGAAACCCGCCAGATCGCCATAAATGCCAGTGATAAAGCTACCGAAGCGGCGCAAAGCGCTGACGAAGCGGCCAGAGCCGCGCAGCAGGCCAGTATCGCCGCGCGGCAATCTGCCGATGCTGCGGCACGTTCCAGCGAACGTTCAGACCGCATCTTTCGGCAGGGTGTAGAGAAATAATAAGAATAACAGATTACACCCGATTAAAACCTGCGCCCTACAGGCACCGGCATACCGCTGCGGTCCTGTAGGGCTTTTTTTACGGCCCGCCAGTCTATATCCGTATTTTGTCCGGCAATGGCCGCAATATCCCCTTCAATATTTTCAGCCGGGGCCGGGGTGCGGATCTGGCCATGTTCCAGAATTTCATCGCTTTGCTGCTGCAGGGGTATGACTTCAAGAAATAAAGTGTTCTTATACCAGCCGATTTTATAAGCCTGATCGACAACCGTAATCGGCGTGCCCGGGTCGACAAGATCAAATAAAACCGGAATATCCTTCGGATACAGGCGAATGCATCCATGGCTCGAACGTCGGCCAATGCCATAAGGCTGATTGGTACCGTGAATGACATAGCCCGGCCAGCCCATATTCAGCGCGTGACTGCCTAATGGGTTATCCGGCCCGGCAGGTACAGACCGGGGTAAATCCGGTTTTTCCTGACGAATTGACTGTGGCGGCACCCAGACCGGATCTTCACGCTTTTTGACCAAACGCGTCTCACCCACCGGCGTTTTCCAGCCCTCTTTACCGATGCCGATCGGAA
>JBNJDW010000151.1:0-4645 GCA_051745265.1 Pseudomonadota bacterium | reverse complement strand
GAATGCAGCACGCCGTCAATTTCGCGCACCCAGAAATCAAGAAATTTATGCAGGCGGGGCAATTTCGGCGCCAGATCATAATCCTGCCAAAGAAAACTTTGCAGCAGGCCCGGATGGTCGGGCATATGATACAGAATTTCCGCCGTTGTCAGGCGGTAGCCTTTTAATTGCAGCTCCATCTTGGACATAAATCTGTTCTCCTTCTCTTAAAATCACGCTTTCTTGCGCAACAAAGTAACGCGCCAATGACGTTTCTTGTAATTATAGTATAGCATAAAAGTTAATATAGTTTCAAATCAGGGGGTTAGCACTCATGCGCTTAGTCTGCTAATTTTAGCAGCTTGGCTGTTGAAAAACCTTGAAAAAACAATGGAAGCTGTTATATTTTTGGCAGTCATAACCGATGAGTGCTAATACTATAGGCTCATCACACAGTTGTGGCAATTTGTGCAACTAAAATGGAAATCAGGAGGAAAACTATGAAATTCCGTCCATTACATGACCGCGTATTAATCCGCCGTGTTGAAAGCAACACAAAAACCCAAGGCGGCATCATTATCCCCGACACCGCAAAAGAAAAACCCAGCGAAGGCGAAGTCATCGCCGTAGGGTCAGGCGTTCGCGATGAAAACGGCAAACTTGCGCCGCTTGACGTTGAAACGGGCGATCTTGTGCTGTTCTCTAAATGGTCCGGCACCGAAGTCAGCATTGACGGCGAAGATCTGCTGGTTGTCAAGGAATCTGACATCATGGGTGTGGTTGAAGGTAAAAAAAACGCTAAACAAGCTGCGTAATACCTGATCAATCACAATACTGCATCTGTCCGGTCAACAGGCCGGCAATGTAACAATGGCGCCGACAAGGCCTGACAAGGCGGCGGTGCCAATCATAAAACGAAAGGATATTAAATTATGTCTGCAAAAGATGTAAAATTCAGTGCTGATGCACGTCAAAAAATGTTGAGCGGCGTCGATACGCTGGCCAACGCTGTAAAAGTAACACTGGGTCCAAAAGGCCGTAACGTTGTTCTTGAAAAAAGCTTTGGCGCCCCGCGCATTACCAAAGACGGCGTTTCTGTTGCCAAGGAAATCGAACTTGAAGACAAGCTCGAAAACATGGGCGCGATGATGGTCCGCGAAGTCGCCAGCCGCACCAATGATATGGCCGGCGATGGTACAACAACAGCGACCGTTCTGGCACAGTCCATTTTCCGCGAAGGCGTAAAAGGCGTTGCCGCGGGCATGAACCCGATGGATCTGAAGCGCGGGATTGATCTTGCGACCACAACAGTTGTTGAAGACATCCAGAAACACGCCAAAAAGATTTCCAAGAATGATGAAATCGCCCAGGTTGGTACGATCTCTGCCAATGGTGAAGCTGAAATCGGTAAAATGATTGCTGAAGCCATGGAACGTGTCGGTAACGAAGGCGTGATCACTGTTGAAGAAGCCAAGTCTCTGGCGACTGAACTTGAAGTCGTTGAAGGCATGCAGTTCGACCGTGGCTACCTGTCACCGTATTTCGTAACCAATTCAGACAAGATGATCTGCGAGCTTGAAAACCCGTACATCCTGTTCTTTGAAAAGAAACTGGCCAATCTGCAAGCCATGCTGCCGATTCTGGAATCGGTCGTTCAGTCCAGCCGTCCGCTGCTGATCGTTGCTGAAGATGTCGAAGGCGAAGCGCTGGCCACTCTGGTCGTTAACAAACTGCGCGGCGGCCTGAAAGTTGCGGCTGTTAAGGCGCCTGGCTTTGGCGATCGCCGTAAAGCGATGCTCGAAGACATGGCCATCCTGACCGGTGGACAGGTTGTTTCCGAAGATATCGGTCTCAAGCTTGAAAACGTCACGCTGGAAATGCTTGGTACGGCCAAGAAAGTCCGCATCACCAAGGATGAAACCACCATCGTTGACGGTGCCGGTGCCAAACAGGATATCGAAGCCCGCGTTGGCCAGATCCGTACCATGATCGAAGACACCACATCCGATTACGACCGTGAAAAACTGCAGGAACGTCTGGCGAAACTTGCCGGCGGTGTTGCTGTCATCCGTGTCGGCGGTGGTTCTGAAATCGAAGTGAAAGAGCGCAAAGACCGCGTTGACGATGCCATGCACGCGACCCGCGCTGCGGTACAGGAAGGTATCGTTGCCGGTGGTGGAACAGCCCTGCTCTACGCCCAGCGCTCGCTTGACAAACTAAAGCCGCTTAACCGCGATCAGGAAGTCGGCATCGACATCGTCCGTAAGGCTCTCGAAGCGCCTGTGCGCCAGATTGTCCAGAATGCGGGCGGCGAAGGTTCGATCATTGTCGGTAAACTGCTTGAGCAGAACGACATTGATTTCGGCTATGATGCCCAAAAAGGTGAATACACGAATCTCGTGAAAGCCGGTATCATTGATCCTGTTAAAGTTGTTCGCACAGCCCTTCAGGATGCGGCCTCTGTTGCCGGCCTGATGATCACCACCGAAGCCACCGTGTCTGACATCCCTAAGAAGGATGACGGCCATGCTGCTGGCGGTGGTATGCCTGATATGGGCGGCATGGGCGGCATGGGTGGCATGGGCGGTATGATGTAATACCCCTGGCCAACCAGCCTAGACGCTATAAAGAGGCTCCCATCACGGGGGCCTCTTTTTTTTGCTTGGCACGCTAAAGACGAATTGCTATAGATAATATGACATAAAAAATTATTTAAAAACTTTGCAGGCAGTGCATTCTCTCCTGCCCGACCAAATATAAGGAATAGTCCCATGGCTTCTAAAAAAAGCAAAAACGAACAGAAATTTCAAAAATCTTTAAATGAACTGCGTAACGGTATTCCCGTAGAACCACCAAAACGTAAAACCTCTCTCCGTAAGAAAATGGCCAGTTTTGTTGCCGGATTTGCCCTGACGATGGGCGGTGCGCATCTGATGATGGATGAGGATACAACGGACACGAACACGACACCCGTTGCCCAGGAAACCAGCGTCCAGAATCTTTATGACTTTCGTTTGTCTGACGACTTCAACACGCTGACCACAGATCGGAAATGGAATACACCGACCAAACATTACGGCAATGTCAATTTTAATGACAATGACCAGCAGCGGATCACGACAAACAAGGAACTGGGCGATATCTGGCTTATTCCGTATAACAATCCGCCAGAAAATGATGACAATCCTCCGTATCGGGCAAACCCCTGGGCCGGACCGACCTTCGGACCTTGATGCCCTATGCCTGAATTACCCGAAGTCGAAACCGTCTGCCGGGGGCTGCAGAAATCTCTGATCGATGTCACGATTACAGATGTTGAGCAGCGACGGGCCAATCTGCGCATTCCTTTCCCTGAGCATCTGCCCGACCGGCTGACTGGCACGACACCGCTGCGCCTGTATCGGCGGGCCAAATATCTGGTTATGGATTTATCCTCGTCAGAGACGCTGATTCTGCATCTGGGCATGTCGGGACGGATTATTATTCAGGCAGACAGCACGATTCCAGCGCAAAAACATGACCATCTGATCCTGACCACCGCGGCCAAAAACCGGATTATTTTCAATGATCCGCGGCGTTTTGGCATGGTTGACCTGACCCCGACCGCAGAACTTGAGTCGCACCGCTTTTTCCGGAGCCTTGGCCCTGAACCGCTGGGCAATGCTTTTCATGCACCGGCCCTCGCACAAAAACTGGCCGGCAAAACCGTGGCAATCAAAAATGCCTTGCTCGACCAGCGGAGTGTCGCCGGGCTGGGCAATATCTATGTCTCCGAGGCCCTGTTCCATGCCGGTATAGACCCCAGACGCCCGGCCGGCAGCCTGCAGACGTCAGAGATCGAAGCCCTGGTGCCGGCCATCCGTACCGTGCTTGAAACAGCCATCGCCGCCGGCGGCTCCAGCCTTAGGGATTATGTGCAGGCCAGCGGCGCGCTTGGCTATTTCCAACATCAGTTTGCCGTTTATAATAAAGTCGGCCAGCCCTGCCCGGACTGCCATTGTGATCTTTTGAAAACCGGCGGTATTCAGAAAATCACCCAATCGGGGCGCTCGACTTTCTTTTGCCCGGTTAAACAGCGTTAGCACAAAAGACATTTGCCCCCTTATCGCAAACAGGTTAAAACAAAGACATGATATTCAGAACGTTCAAAATAGCCTTGATGCTGCTGGCCTTTAATTTTGTATCAACCACTGTGCAGGCCGAAGTGCCGCCGGTCACAGCGGAATTCCGTCCGGTCTTTTCCAAGGCAATTTCCGATCTGCCGATCATGCCCGGCCTGACCGAAGAAACAGATTCGATTGTCATGTTCGACAAACCCCATGGCCGTGTCATCGAAACCAGCGCCACAGGCGCGGTGCCCACAGATAAGATTAAGACCTTCTATGGACAGGCGCTGCCGGCACTGGGCTGGGTTTCTGTCGGTGAGACCCGTTATCAGCGCGACAATGAAATTCTTGATCTGACTGTCAGGGCCGATAATACCGCCTCCAGCGTATCCTTTACCATCACCCCGAACGGAGCAGCAAAATGAGCCCGTACGATAACATCATCGTCAATACAGAAGAGAGTATCACCACCATCACCCTTAACCGGCCAGAGGCGTTAAACGCCCTGTCCACACCGCTTATGGAAGAGCTGATCAGTGCCATGACCGCCGCATCGGCAG
>JBNJDW010000150.1:0-4662 GCA_051745265.1 Pseudomonadota bacterium | reverse complement strand
TCTGACAGCCAGCAACAGGCACCGTCTTTCCAATACGGTACTGCAAACCCGGCACAATCAGGTGGTCAGCAGGCTGCCAGCGCCGCTGCTGTTAAGGAAAACGCGGTTGATGTTTCTGCCACACATACCAAGCCCAGCAGCTGGGAAGGCATGCAACAGCCCCGCGGTCAACGCCACGGCAATACCTTCATTCCGCCAAAGCCGTTCACACCCGAAGACAGCGAATTGTTTGATTCTCCGGAACTGAGCAGCGGTGTTAGCGGCGAAGAGAAATCTGCCCTGAAAGTGACCGAGCCGTTGACGCCAACTGCGCCAACTGCGCCGACAACACCGGTTAACGAAGGCAAGCCCGGATTTTTCGAACGCCTGACCGGCAACCGCCGCCACGACATCCCAACCGCGCCGCCAAAGGCTGAAGAGCCAGAAGCCGCGCCGCAGTTGAATGTTCAAACCGGTGGCAAGCAGGACGAGGAAGACGAACTGGATATTCCAGCTTTCCTGCGTCGCCAGGCGAACTGATATAAAAATCCGCTAGAAAAGAAACCGGGGCCATTTCAGCCCCGGTTTTTTTATGCGCAGATTTTAAACCCGGGCAACAAATTATCCGTTTCTGATCATTGGCAAATTATGGGGCAAATTATTATGCCGTTTTGCAGCGCCCGCCACATAGGTACGTTTTTGTGGCAGGATTTTTCGTCGGGTCATCAGGGCAAAGGCACGGCGCAGACTGGTTTTATGAACCGCGCGATCAAAAGGCAGGAACGGGACGGATTCAAATTTACGTTTTGAGGCATCCACCTCATGCCGCCAGCGTTTAGGATCGCAAATCTCAAAATCTTTCTTCCGCGTTTTGTAAAGACAGGCATTATGCTGGGTCAGCAGACGATCCATTGGCGCTGTTCTATCATCAATCATGGGCCGGCACCAATCACGCAAGCGGACAGGCCCATCATAAAGCGACGGATCAATAACAAGGCTTTGAGACGTGCCATTGGGCATACGAACCTCCAGCGCCGGCGCGACATGATACCACCAGTATATTGTCTCCCCCTGTTGTGATTTGAAATTCAGATCAGAGTCTTCAAAAAACAGCCAGGCTTTTTTCGGCACATAACCGGCCTTCATCATCAAATCGCACATGACAATGGCGCGCTCATGACAGCCCGATTGTAACTGGCCATAGGGAATATCCCTGTTGGCAGCCAACCGGTCAAACAAATCCACGGCCTGCTGTAAATCAGGCAGGCTGTGGGCGGTAAAATCCGGTATATCGGACCTGTTTTTAAACTGTCTTTTTAACATAATGTTAAATTTATGGGATTTTTATAAGATCGTCAAGCAGATTTTTAACGTTTAAAAGCAGTGCCATGCACCCTGCCATGGGGCTTCATGACTGCAGGATCAAGGTTTTTAGAGCGCTGACGGGCCATATCATTAAAGGATTGCCGCAATCGACTTTGGAAAACAGCGCGGTCTCCCTGCCGGTGCTGATATTGGCCGAGGGCTTTCAAAGCCGCATTGACTTTATTCTCCCAACGTAAGCCGTGCAGATCTTCAAGATCCCGCTTATCCTGCTGTTTAATGCATTTGTTATATTCACTTAAGTAAACTTCGGTCGCTTTTGGGCAGGAGGTGATAATCGGCCTGCACCATTCCTTAATGGTTACCGGACCGTCATACATGGCCGGATCAAAAACAAGCGACTCTTCCTTTCCCCCTTTGGGCAGTGAAACCTTTAATGACGGCGCAACATGAAACCACCAGGTGATTTCCTCCCCCCTGGCCGAGACCAGGTTAAGATCTGTTTCAGAATTAAACATCCAGGCTTTCATCGGGGCATAGCCCGACCTGACCATCAGATCACACATAACCGTTGCCCGGTGCTGGCAACCGTCTTTCAGATAAGCATGCGGGATCTTCTGAATGCTTGAAAGCTCGTCAAACAAGGCCAGCGCCTGCTCAAAACTGAGCGGCTCAGACGATTGCGCCACTGTTTTCAAAGGGGGTTCGGGCACAGTTCTTGTAAAAGATGTTTTTAACATAACGCATAATTTAGGCTATTTTCAAACCGGGGTCAAGAAAAATGAAAAGGATATATTCTTAAATTTTACGCTTTAATGTTTTGGGTATCTGACCGGTGGGACTGTTAATCACCAGTTTCTCTGCCAAAATCCGTTTGCGGGCCTGATCATTAAAAACCCGTCTTAAACTGCTTTGGAAAACCGCCCGGCTGCTCTGCTTACTATGATAGTCCTGCAATGTATCCCGGGCGATTTTCAGCTCTTCGGGCCATTCCTTCTTTTTCACGTTCTTAAGCGCTGTGCTGTATTTCTCATTTATGCATTTATTATAGGCCGTCATATAGATCTCAACAGCCTCCGGGCATTCGGTAATAATCGGCCGGCACCATTCCTGAATCGTCACCGGCCCGTCATACATCGCCGGATCGAAAATAAGGGGCTCGTCCTTTTCTTTGCTCAGCTTAACCTTAAGCGCCGGGGCGACATGAAACCACCAGGATGCCGGCTCGCCCTTGGGCGGTATCATGCTCATATTGGCCTCGACATTGAATATCCAGGCCTTCATCGGGGCATAACCGGCCCTGACCAGCAGATCAGACATAACCGCAGCCCGTGCATGACAACCATCGGCCAGATACCCAAAGGGGATCTGCTTAATCCCGCTTAATTCATCAAACAGCATGATGGCCCGCTCAAAACTGACCGGTTCGGACGGCAAGGCGGTGGCCTTTAAATCGGGCAGTTCCCAATCAGGCTGTTCCGGGATTATGGCGAGCTGCTTTTTTAACATAATAACAAAATAGCCGTTTTTATAACTGCCGTCAAGACGAAACAGAAATGCGGTCTTGTAACATACTGTCACAAAGCGTGATTTGTCGTGTTTTCAGGCTGTTGCTATATTAAGTTTAAGGCAAAAGAAAAATAAACGCCCAAAGTCAAAACCAAAGAAGCGAAGACCAGACATGACATATCAGAAAACATTGGCACAATCTGTCTCCTGCACCGGCATTGGCGTTCACAGCGGTGCTACGGCCTGCCTGACCTTAAAACCTGCCAAAGCCAACAGCGGCTATGTTTTTATTCGCACCGATATTACCGATAAAAACAACCGGATCGAAGGCCGGTGGCAGAATGTTGCCGATACAACCCTGTGCACGGTGCTGGCCAATAACGATGGCGTCACTGTCGGCACGGTTGAACATGTGCTCTCTGCGCTCGCCGCGGCGGGCGTTGACAACGCGGTAATTGAAATCAACGGCCCTGAAATGCCAATTATGGATGGCAGCGCTGCCGACTTCCTTGATATGATTGATCAGGCCGGTGTCAAAATGCTCAATCAGGCCAAACGTTATTTGCGTTTGAAAAAGACGGTGACCTATACCGAGGACGATAAAACCGTCACGCTCAGCCCGTCGGCAAAGCCGCTCTGGGATATGATTATTTCTTTTGATACCGCCTTGATTGGCCGTCAGGTCTATCGTTTTGACGGAGATTTAAATGCCTACCGCCAGAATATCGCTGATTCCCGCACTTTCGGTTTCCTGCATGAAGTCGAAATGATGAAAAATATGGGCCTTGCCCGCGGCGGATCTCTGGATAACGCCGTTGTTATTGATAAAGATAGTGTTTTAAATCCGGATGGCCTGCGCCATTCAGATGAATTTGTCCGTCACAAACTGCTGGATGCCATTGGTGATATCGCCCTTGGCGGCGCGCCGCTGCTGGCGCATTATCAAGGCTATAAGGCCGGTCATGCGCTAAACAACAAAGTGCTGCATGCGGTGTTTGCCGATAAAACCGCATTTGAATTTGTCACCCTTCAGGAACTGCGCGCCCGGGCCCGCAAGGCTGAGCGCCGGACCCCGATTTTTGCCGGTGAACCCGAAGCGGCCTTTGTATAGTTTTCCACCCTCTCTTGTCGAAATGTCGTATGGCTTCAAGGGCCAATCCCTGCTATAACGGTAGGGATCGAATCCGAATTTTGACGGGAGTTCTAAATGAACCTGAAATCAACTCTGTCCCTATTGGCCATAACGCTAAGCTTAAGCCTGACCGCCTGCGCCGGTAATGATACAGACGACAACGCCACAGGCCCGAATGACGACGTCAAAGAAATCGCGCCGGTTGAACAAATGTATAACCGCGCCGCCCGCGCCCTTGACCAGAATAATTACAACACCGCCGCCACAGGCTTTGATGAGGTCGAGCAGCAATACCCGTATTCACAATGGGCCACCCGGGCCCAGTTAATGTCGGCCTATGCCCATTACCGCGATATGAAATATGATAATGCGATTATGGCGCTGGACCGCTTTATCCAGCTGCATCCCGGCAATGAAAACATTGCTTACGCCTATTACCTGCGCGCGCTTAGCTTTTACGAGCAGATTTCAGATGTCCGCCGTGATCAGCAAATGACCCAGCTGGCGCTGGACGGTCTGCGTCAAGTGGCGGATCGTTTCCCCAACACCCATTATGCCAGAGATGCCAAGCTTAAAATCGATCTGACTCTTGACCATCTGGCCGGTAAGGAAATGGAAATCGGCCGTTATTACCTGACCCGCGGCCAGTATCAGGCGGCGATCAACCGTTTTCAGACAGTCGTGGATGACTACGAAACCACGACCCATATCCCCGAAGC
>JBNJDW010000149.1:0-4676 GCA_051745265.1 Pseudomonadota bacterium | reverse complement strand
GGGTGCCGATGACTAAAGATAAATATAAAGAAATTATTCTGGATGCCTATAATGCGGCTGTCCGGGTTTCCCGGCCTGAAAACTGCCTTGCTGCATACCGGCCTGATAAACCAAAGGGCCGGACCTTTGTCATCGGGGCGGGCAAGGCGGCGGGCCAGATGGCAGCCGTATTCGAACAGGAATGGCAGGGTGCGTATGAAGGCATGGTGGTGACCCGTTATGGTCATGCTGTACCGACCCAAAAGATCAAAATCCGTGAAGCGGCACATCCGGTGCCTGATCAGGCCGGTGTTGCGGCGGCGAAAGAGATGCTGGGATTTGTTCAACAGGCGACAGAGGATGATCTGGTCATTTGTTTATTGTCGGGCGGCGGATCAGCCTTGTTAACCTGCCCGGAACCGGGGCTTGAATTTGAGGATATTCAGGCATTAACCAAACAGCTGTTGTCTTGTGGTGCGGCTATTCATGAAACAAATGCGCTTCGTAAACATTTAAACCGCGCTTTCGGGGGTAAGCTTGCCGCAGCGGCGATGCCGGCGCAGTTGGTCACGCTGGCGATTTCAGATGTCACCGGAGATGATCCATCCACCATCGCATCAGGGCCGACGGTGGGCGATCCGACCACATTGGCTGAGGCCAGATCCGTGATCGAAAAGTACAGGCTGAGCCCTGCACCCGCGATCAAAGATCATTTAAGGGACCCAAAAAATGAAACACCGAAACCGGAAGATCCGGTTTTTGACAGAACAGACTACAGATTGATTGCCACACCGCAAAAGGCGCTTGAAGCGGCGGCGGATGTCCTGACAGAGCATGGCATAACACCTTTTATTCTTTCAAGTGAGATGGACGGAGACACCAATGAACTCGCCGGTTTTCATGTGGCGCTGGTGAAACAGATTTTAACACGGGGGCACCCCGTAAAAAGACCCTGCGCGCTTATTTCCGGGGGTGAGTCTGCGGTCATGATTAATGGCAGCGGTGAGGGCGGCCCCAATACCCAGTTCATGCTGGCAAGTGCCCTGCGGCTGAACGGGATGAAGAATGTTTATGCGCTGGCCTGCGATACGGATGGAATTGATGGCAGCAAAGACAGTGCCGGGGCCTGTATTGATCCGACAACATTGCAGCGCGCTGAAAATTCCGGTCTGGATGCCAAAGCCATGCTTGAAAATAACGATTCCTATCATTTCTTTGAGGCGCTGGGCGATCGCGTTGCCCCCGGGCCGACCCATACCAATGTCAATGATTTTAGGATTTTTCTATTGCCTTAGAACCGGATCCAGCAGACCTGATAAGGGGACAGGGTTATATCGGACATATGCATATTTTCGCCGCTGATCAAATCAAAACCGCTTTTGACCTGTTGTAATTCCGGCGCCTTCATCTGAATTTTCTGGGGTATGGCGGTGCAGTTGGTTAGAGCCAGTACGCTTTCCTGATCATTGGCCGCCCGGCGCAGGATAGAATATACGGGAACGCTATGGGGATCCTGATTTTCCGTTTTGATGACATCAACAGCACAAAGGGCATAGGGATTAAAGGCCGCAGATGTTTTGCGGGATTTGATCATCGCCTGTTTGCGGAAAAAGATATCATGACGTAACTGCTCATAATTTGATTGCGGCTGACGCAGCGATTTTTCAAAGTCTTCGGCCTTAATAAGACCACGGTTTTTATCGCGTGGGTGCTGGCTGGCTTTGGCCAGGGGCTCATCATTTAAAAGCCCGGTGGTAACCCCGAGATAATCTGCCGGTACACAATGCGGCGCTGTGTAAATAAAGGATTGTGATGCCATAAAACGGTTGACGATCAGTTTGATCTCATCCGTTGACAGCGCATCTTTGTGCAGGGCTGAGAATTCCGCCGGGGTTAAGATCGCCTGCAGCCAGGTGATGCAGGCTTCATAAGGCAGCTGCGCTGTCTGACCGTTGATAATTTTGCTTTTGTAATTAATCGCCCCGCCGCGCTGTTTAATCTGTTCGATCAGAAAATCTCCTGCATTTGTCTGATCGGGCAGGGGCGGGACATCGGCCATCGGCAACAGGCCGATACCGTCATGGGAATTGGTAAAGGCAAGGCCGATCTGTTCGGGGTCTTCGTTTCGTAATTTGGCCCAATCAAGGATCGCCCCGGCATCTTCGCGGTATATTGTATACAGGGATAAAGGTGCAGAGGGGAATTCATAGACCAGATGGCCTTCATCATGATGGGCGCCGTAATAGGTTTTGATCACGTCTTCGGTGGCGTTGACCTCTGGCACCAGAGTGACGGGCGGGGCGATATCGGACAGGAACAAGCGCATGGCCTTGAGAACATTATGGGTTTCTTCGATACCAAAGCAGTCGGTCAAAGCCTCTTGTTTTTCAACGCCGAGCATTTTAATGAGATAGCCGATGGCATCCAGCCGGACCCAGCTGGCGCCCTGACCGATGAAATCCTTGACCAGCGCCTCCATAAGCAAACAAAACACATCGGGGTTTTTGATGTTCAGATCCGCCTGTGTTTCGCTGAAGGTGCACCAGACATATTTTACCTGGCCTTTACTATTGGTATAGGGCACAATCGGATGATGAGCGCGGGGCCGGAAAACCGGGGTCAGGTCAAGCTGTGACAGTTTGTCTTCGGGCACGGTGACAAAGAAATCTTCATAGCCCGGCACATCCTCAAGAAAGTTTTGGAAAAGCTTGCCTTTGGTCGACAGATGGTTAAGAACAAAGTCAAACATCAATCCGGCTTTTGTTTCCAGGATATCTTCAGGGCGGCCATAAATGGGGTCGAGTTTATAATTCATTGCCTCAAAACCGCCATCGGCACGTTTGGCCGGGCCTTGCAAGCTTTCATGGATCACCGGCGATGGAAAAAACGGCAGAATATGCAGATGTGAATATTTATCTTGCAGGTGTTTATTAAAAAACCGGCTGAGAACCGCGGCCGGTTTCAGATTTGTGTCCGATATAATATGGTCAATATAGGCAATGCAAAGGACGGTCGTTTCATCAAAACGGCAGGCTGGCGCAGACCTGTCTGTCTGCTGTAAAAAAGCAGGTGGATGATCGGTCAGCCAGTCGGCAAGCTTGCTCAGATGTGCCCGGATTTTTGATAATTGATCCGCTGAATAAAGCCCACGGACCGTATTGTCCTGTTGGTGATGTATCAACAGGTTTTCTATTTTATCCAGTGTTTCGTTCTGAAGCCTGCCCGGGCCAAGGAGCGATTTTTTTGCGTTTATTGTCACGTGAAATCCATCTTTTTAGACAGTCTATACGACCCATGGGAGCAGATCAACGCTGTGTCTTTAATCGCGGAATTCTTCACGTGTGGGAATACGGTTAAAGGCGATTTTCGTACCGACAAAACCGGCGCGGGTTTTTGGCGGCATACCGATGGTAACCGTATTGGCACCGAGTTTCTGATTAATCTGATCTATGGTCTGGCACAATGTTCTTTGCCGTGACGAAGTCATGTTAAGCTGGGGTAGGTAATCTTCCAACAGGTCGGGCGTAACCTCTGCCGCGTCTTCAAGATCCGTAAGATTGATGGAGACTTTTAACAGGCTCTGTGGTTTTAATTCCTGCAACATGCGGTGCCAAAGCGTGTCCAACCGATCGAGCATTTTAAAACTGTCCTGCGTGGCGGCAAAGCTGCTTTCACCGCCCCAGCGCTGGCGGTCAGAAGTACGCACCGACAGGCCAAGGCGACCGCAGAACATATCATAGCGACGCAGGCGGGTGGCCGCTTTGTAAGTCAGCTGGCGGCTGATTTCCCGGGCGCGGGACGGGGGGCGCAGCGCCGGGTCAAGCATCCGGCTGTGGCCAATGACGCGTTTCTTGGTTTTAAGGTCGGGAATGTCATAGCCGTGCAGCTTATACCAGAAACGCTCGCCCCCGACGCCGCCCCAGATCTGCCGGGCATGTTTGGGCGCGATGTTCCAGAATTGTTCGACTGTGAAGATACCGGCCTGATTTAAGCGCCGTTTCATATTGCGGTTGATACCGGTCAGATCGGTCAGCGTTAAACGGCAGATGGGCTCCTTGAGTTTTCCGGGCTCTAGAATGGTCAGCCCATCCGGCTTTTGCATATTCGAAGCCGTCTTGGCCAGAAAGCCGGTTGGCGCAATGCCGATGGAACATTTAATCGCGGGGCCGATGGTCTGAATGATCGTGTCTTTCAGGTGGCGGGCAACGCATGCAGCACGTTCGGGCGTGCGGTCTTTGACCAACAAACGGCAGAGCACCTCATCAATCGAGCAGGTTTTCTCAATCGGGATATGTGCGGCAACAGCCTCGAAAATGCGGTGATGGTAGTCAACGTACAGATCATGGCGGGCCAGAACCAGTGTCAATTGCGGGCAGAGCTTTTTGGCTTCATAGATTTTGGTGCCGGTTTTAATGCCATAGGCTTTGGCCTCGTAACTGGCGGCGATGGCGCAGGTCGCATCGGTCATCATCGGCACAACGGCAACAGGCTGGCCGCGCAGCGCGGGGTTTTCCTGCTGTTCGACACTGGCAAAGTAGCTGTTCAGATCGAGGAACAAATATTCGAGGACATGGCTCGGCGTAAAACCCTGCGTTTTCATTGTTTTTATCCTTGGCAGAAGAATCATTTCACAAGAAAACAATAGGCGAATAATAGGAACAAATCAAGAACAGAATTTTGAGGCAAGGTCTTTATTG
>JBNJDW010000148.1:0-4690 GCA_051745265.1 Pseudomonadota bacterium | reverse complement strand
GGAGCTTGACCTATGATCAGGGCATTCATCGCCGCTTTTTTGCTGCTTACATTCACGGCCATATCCGCAGAGGCGCAGGACCGGGGGCCGACCCCGGTGTTTGTCACCGAGGTTGAAGAGGTTGCTTTCGCCGACCGGATTGAGGCGCTGGGCACTTTGCGGGCCAATGAATCCATTACCGTGACGTCAAGCGTGGCTGATCTGGTCACCGAAATTAACTTTGACGACGGCCAGCGCGTTGAAAAAGGTGATATTCTGCTCGAGCTTGCCAGCGGCGAAGAAAAAGCCCAGCTTCAGGAACAGCAATCCACTTTGAACGAAGCCAAACGCCAGATTGAACGCCTGGAACCACTTGTCAGCCAGGGCGCTGCCTCCCAATCGCTGCTTGATGAACGTCAACGCGAATATCAGACCGCCCTTGCCCGGGTCAATGCCATAAAGGCCCGGCTAAATGACTACATTATCACCGCACCTTTTTCCGGCATTGTCGGGCTGCGCTATATCAGCACCGGGGCGCTTTTGCAGCCGGGCAATCCGATTACCACACTGGATGATGATTCCGTTATGAAGCTCGATTTTTCCGTGCCATCGGTATACCTGTCGGCTTTGAAAATTGACCTGCCGATCACAGCCAGAACCAAATCCTACCCGGACCGTGAATTTGATGGCGTCATCGCCAGCATCGGCAGTCAGGTTGATCCGGTCACCCGCTCTGTTCAGGTGCGGGCCCTGATCCCCAATAACAAACACATTCTGAAACCCGGTTTGTTGATGAATATCGACCTGTTCAAAGATCAACGTCAGGCCCTTATTATTCCCGAAGAAGCCCTGCTGTCCGAAGGCGAAAGCACCTATGTTTTTGTCATCCAGAAGGACGAAGACGAAGCCACAGTTGAAAAACGACCCATTAAAACCGGCACACGCCGCCCCGGCACAGTCGAAGTTTTAAGCGGCCTTGAAACCGGTGATCAGATCGTCACCCATGGCACCCATAAACTGCAGGACGATTCAACCGTCAAGATTACCGGTGTTGAAAAAGACAATGAAACACTGGAACAGCTTTTGGATAAAAGCACACAAAATTCAGCCGCCCAAACGATGACCGAGGATGACGCGCCGTGATTATTTCTGATGTCTCCATTACCCGGCCCGTTTTTGCCACGGTGATTTCACTGCTGTTGATTGCCTTTGGTCTGGTCGCTTTTGACCGCCTGCCCCTGCGCGAATATCCCGATATTGATCCGCCGATTGTAACCATTGATGCCAATTATCCGGGCGCCTCTGCCGCGGTCGTTGAAACGCGGATTACGCAGGTGATCGAAGAACGCATCTCCGGGGTCGAGGGTATACGCTTTATTGAATCCTCCTCCTCTGACGGACGGTCACGGATTTCACTGGAATTTAACATTGAACGCGATATTGATTCCGCGGCCAATGATATCCGCGATAGGATATCCGGTGTGCTGGATAACCTGCCCGATGAAGCCGACCCGCCCGAGGTGCAAAAGGTCGATTCCTCCGATGATGTCATCGTCTGGTTCAGCCTGAAAAGCACCCGTATGTCGGTGCCTGAACTGACCGATTACGCAGAACGCTATTTGCTTGACCGTTTCTCCGTCCTTGACGGTGTCGCCCGGGTGCGGATTGGCGGGCAGCAAAGCTATGCCATGCGCATCTGGCTTGACCGTCAGGAACTGGCCGCGCGCAATTTGACGGTACAAGATGTCGAATCTGCCCTGCGCGCTGAAAATGTTGAATTGCCGGCAGGTAATATTGAATCACTGGAGCGACAATTCACCGTCAGGCTGCAGCGCAGTTTTCGAACGGTTGAGAATTTCCGCAATCTGGTGCTGGGTCAAGGCGATGACGGCTATCTGATCCGCCTTGATGATGTTGCCCGGGTTGAACGCGGCACTGTCGAAGACCGGACATTTTTCCGTGGTAACGGCCTGCCGATGGTCGGTCTTGGCATCATTAAACAATCCACCGCCAACACCATTGATGTTGCCAGAGCGGCCAAAACCGCCGCCAAACGGATCGACCCCACCCTGCCCGAGGGCATGACCCTCAATCAAAGTTATGATTCCTCGGTCTTTATTCAGGAATCGATTAACGAGGTTTATAAAACCCTGGGCATTGCCATCTGCTTTGTCATTTTCATCATTTATCTGTTTCTGGGCAGTCCGCGGGCCATGCTGGTCCCGGCGGTCACCGTACCGGTATCGGTGATTGCGACCTTTATTGTGCTCTATGCCTTTGGCTTTTCGGTTAATCTTTTAACGCTGCTGGCGCTGGTGCTGGGCATTGGTCTTGTCGTTGATGATGCCATTGTCGTGCTGGAAAACATTGTCCGGCGACTGGATGAAGAAAATGAAACGCCCTTGGTCGCCGCCTTTAACGGTGCGCGTCAGGTTGGTTTTGCGGTCATTACCACGACCCTTGTGCTGATTTCTGTCTTTGTGCCGATCACCTTTCTTGAAGGCGATGTTGGCCGTCTGTTTACGGAATTTTCGATTACTATGGCCGCCGCCGTGGTCTTCTCCAGCCTGATTGCCCTGACCTTGTCTGCCATGCTGGCGTCAAAAATCCTCAAGAAAAAAGGTGAAAAGCAAAGCTGGATCGCCCGTAAAATCGACACGAGTTTCCGCCGCCTTCAACGCGGCTATATGAAAGCCCTTAATCTGATGATGGGGGCCAAAATTATTGTCGTGATTGTCTTTGGCCTTTTGCTTGTCGGTACTGTCACATTGCTGAAACTGGTTCCCGAAGAATACGTGCCAAAAGAAGACCGCGGTGCCTTTTTCATCAGCGTCCAGGGGCCGGAAGGCGCCTCCTTCGCCTATATCAAAGAATACATGAACACCATCGAAGATCGCCTGTTGGGACTGGTTGAAGATGATGAGGCTAAACAGCTGATCATCCGTGCGCCCGGCTGGGGCGGTGGGTTCAGTTCCGGTTTTGTTATTGTTGTCCTGGAAAACTGGGGGGAACGACGGTCTGCCTGGGACATCATGGATGACGTCCGCGGCCGGCTTGCCGATCTGCCCGGGGTACGGGCCTTTCCGATCATGCGGCAAGGCCTTGGCGGCGGGACGTCAAAACCGGTGCAATTTGTTTTGGGCGGCGCCACTTA
Organism: Pseudomonadota bacterium; assembly: GCA_051745265.1. Taxonomy (GTDB): domain Bacteria; phylum Pseudomonadota; class Alphaproteobacteria; order Micavibrionales; family CSBR16-224; genus JBNJDW01. The sequence continues at coordinate 1,557 of JBNJDW010000148.1, read as the reverse complement.
TGATGAGCTTGCTGAATGGCGTGATATCCTGCTGGAAAAAATCGAAGAAGATAATCCCGGCCTGACCGATATTGACTGGGATTATAAAGAAACCCAGTCACAGTTTGAAATCACCGTTGATTACGATCTGGCGGCTGATCTTGGCGTCAATGTCTCCAATATTGGCCGGACACTGGAAAGTATTCTGGGTTCCCGCCGGGTGACAACCTATCTTGATAATGGTGAAGAATATGATGTTATTCTCGAAGGGGAACGCGATGATCAACGCACACCGGCCAATATTGAAAACATCTATGTCGAATCTGACCGCAGCGGCGAATTACTGCCGTTGTCCAATTTTATTTCGATTGAGGAAAAAGCCGTCTCAACCTCGCTTGACCGCTATAACCGGGTCCGCGCTATAACCATTGAAGCCGGGCTCGAAGACGGCTACACGCTGGGCAAGGCTTTGACCTATCTTGAAGATATGGCCGCTGAACATCTGCCCGAAGAGGCAATCATCGACTATAAAGGCCAGTCACAGGATTATAAATATTCCGGCGGTTCCATCCTGTTTGTCTTTTTACTGGGGGCGCTGGTTGTCTTTCTGGTGCTGGCCGCCCAGTTCGAAAGCTTTATCCATCCCTTTGTCATTATGCTGACCGTGCCCTTATCAATGGGCGGCGGGTTACTGGGGCTCTACCTGACAGATAGCAGTCTGAATATTTATTCACAGATCGGCCTGATTGTGCTGGTCGGTCTGTCGGCGAAAAACGGTATTCTGATTGTTGAATTTGCCAATCAGCTGCGCGATCAGGGCATGCGTTTTTCAAAAGCCATCCTGCGTGCCTCGGAAGTTCGCCTGCGGCCGATCATCATGACCGGCCTGACCACAGCGGCGGGGTCAATCCCGCTGATCCTGTCCAGCGGTGCCGGTTCTGAAACACGGACAACGATCGGGATTGTCATTCTGTTTGGTGTGATTTCGGCAACCCTGTTTACGATCTTTATCGTACCGGTGGCCTATGCGATTTTCTCCCGCCATACCGGATCACCGGGGGACCGCAAACGGCAGTTGGAACGCGAGATTAAAGAACTGGAACAGCAAAGCAGCTGATTTCAGTCTGCGGCCACAGAATCGCGCATATCTTCCAGTTCCAGCCAGCGGGTTTCATAACGCTCCAGCCGGGCTTGCGCGGCGGTCAGATCCTGCGTCGCCTGATGAAAAGCCTCCGGATCCTGTTGGTAAAAATCGGGATTGGCCAGTGCCGTATTCAGATCCGCAACAATCTGTTCCTGTTCTGCAATCTTTTTGGGCAGGTTTTCCAGCTCGTATTTTAATTTAAAGGACAGCTTCCCCGCCGGTTTGGATGCCGGCTGTCCGGCCTTATCTGTGCCCTGCGCTTTTGCAGCCGTATTATGAGCGGATTTGTTTTGGCTCTTGTCTTTGTTCTTATCTTTATTCTTGGCTTTTTCTTTTGCTTTGACCTTGCCCAAGGTTTCAAGATAATCGCTGTAACCACCGATATACCCTTCAACCCGGCCATCCCCTTCAAAGGCCAGTATCTGCGAAACCGT
>JBNJDW010000147.1:0-4736 GCA_051745265.1 Pseudomonadota bacterium | reverse complement strand
AAAATGGCTGGGGTGGCAGGATTCGAACCTGCGCGTGCCGATACCAAAAACCGGTGCCTTACCGCTTGGCTACACCCCAACAGATTTTGTGAAAGTAATGAAAATTTATCAGATATTCAAGTCATTTTCGTATTTTTCCGCTGATTTTTATCAGAATCTTTGATGAAAAATGTCCGGCGGGCTATTTTTGATTCCGAATTTGCGACTGAATATGATATGGTGCAAGCCATCTAAAGACAAAATTGAGCAGCAAAGCTGGGAGACTATGGCGCAGTCAGGTCCAAAAAAAGGGTATTCGCAATCTGCGGGCGGCGGTTTCACGCCGCATCAGGATCGTGTCTATGGCGAGATGTTTCGGGCCATTGAACAGATCGGTCGCCGTCTTGAAAAAACGGAAACCGAACGCGATTCGCTCCGTGATCGTATCGACAGTCTGGAATCACAGGCCGAGCAAGACAGCCTGACCGGGCGCTATTATCTGCCAGTCCGCACCGATAATATTGATCCCTATGGCCATATACCGACCCCGAAATGGGTTGCGGCGTCGGTTATTTCCAGCATGCTGATTGCCGTCGTGGCGCTGGGCGTTGTCATGCTGCGGGAACCGTCACTGACCACAACACAACTGGCCGCATTGTCGATGCAGCCTGCACAGTTTGAAAGTCAGGCGCTCCACAGCCCGTCCTGGCAAAGGCTGGAAACGCGCCAGACCCCCTATACAGAAGCTGAGACAGGTGAACAAACGGTAGCATCATTGGATATTCCTGAAGCCGATGAAACCCCGGAAATGGCCGTTAAGACAGAAAATACAGACGGCCCGCGTGCCGATCCCCTGATCCAATCCATTCTGGATACACTCGACCGTCAACAACAGGCTTTTGAAGATCAGGCGGAAACACTGCCAGTTACGGGGCAAGAAAGTGCAGAAGAAGAAAACAATGACCGCTATGTCGAGCTTAATCCGGTCGAAGAAATACCAACCGGGCCGACAACCGAAGAAATCATGGTCTTCTCAGAGATTGAAGGGGCAATCCCCTTGATGGATATTGAACCGTCAAGCGGCGCTGCGGCACAAGAGACATCCGGACGCATAGAACTGGATCTGGCTGAAGCGCTGGCGCAAAGCCGGACATCTGCCAAAGATCCCGGAAACCAGCCGGATACGGATCCATCCATACCATCACCGGAAAACACAGAGGACAAGACAGGCGAGGCCCAGCCCGCTGTTGATGCGGATCTCCCTGAAGAAGCCCAGTTACTGCATAAGCGGGCATTGGAAGGCATAGCCGAAGCCCAGCATGATCTGGCCGCCTTATATGCAGCGGGAGAGACTGTGGAACAGGACTATGCACAGGCGCTTTACTGGTTTGGCAAAGCGGCAGAAGGCGGTATCGCCAATGCCTATTATAATCTTGGGGTTATGCATCATCAGGGGCTCGGCCTGCCTGAGGATCGTCAAAAAGCCGTTGATCAGTATGAAAAAGCGGCAGAGCTTGGCCATCCCGAGGCCTGGTATAATCTGGGCATTGCCTATGCCGAGGGTCTTGGCGCAGCGCAGGATATAAACCGCGGCGCCGCATATTTCGAACGGGCGGCAGAGGCCGGCATTGTTCAGGCGGCCTATAATCTGGGCATATTGTATGAAGATTACCCCGAGACCATAAACGGCAAGGAAAACGCCAGTCATTGGTACCAGTTTGCGGCTGAGCGGGGCCATAGTGAAGCGCAAGAAGCGTATTCCCGTTTAAATCTCAACTGAAATTTATAGTCTTTACAGGCAAGGGGCTTTGATATGGCCGTGCTGTACCCACCAATCCGGATGGGCTGCCTTGATTTCTTGCGCGGCGTGTTTGGCGGTAAGGGGGGTGTCAAATAATCCAAGACAGGTTGCACCGCTGCCCGACATACGGGCCAGCTTGCATCCCTGTATAAGATGCAGCTGGCTCAGAATATCCGTGATTTCAGGGCACAGGGCTGTTGCGGCACAGGTCAGATCATTGTCATGCTGTTCAAGCCAGGTATAAAAATCCTCCAATGTCTGAAAGGGGGCAGGGGTGCCATTAATCTCAGGCGAGAATACAGCATCAAAACAGCCAAAAACACCGGCCGTAGAGAGCGGTATCAGCGGATTGACAAGAATAACCGGGATTTCTGCATGACCGGAAAGCGGGGTAATCCTTTCCCCCCGGCCACGCATAAATCCGGGTGCTGCCCGCAGACAGACGGGAATATCAGACCCAAGCCGGCCGGCAATACGCATCAGTAAATCCTCATCCTTTATATCGCAAAAGCGGCTGAACAAACGCAGGCCTGCCGCCGCATCGCTGGACCCGCCGCCAATGCCGGCCTCTACCGGCAGGTTCTTTTCCAGTGTCAGGCGGCCTTTTGGGGTTTTGCCAGAATGGGCTGAAAGCTGTTTTATGGCCTGCAGGACCAGATTTGAATCATCCGTTGGTGTCGCGGTGGCAAAGGGGCCGTTGACCTTCAGTTCAAGGGGGGTGTCTGTGGGCTGGAAGGAAAGGCGGTCACAAATATCCGGTGTAAAAACAACCAGACTTTCAAGATCATGAAAGCCGTCAGGCTGCCTGCCGATCACGGAGAGGGTAAGATTGATTTTGGCCGGCGCGGTTTCTATGAAAGGATCCATTCCCCGATCTTATCGCGTTATAAAAACAAGCGCAATTTTTAAGCCGCGGGGGATGGGGTGTTAAATTAATGCAGCGCTGCTTCCTGATTGCTGTCAGTAGCCGGTGTCGTAATCAGGCCATGTTTCAACTTGGCTTTCAGGGCGAGTTTCTTGGCCGGATCACGGGCGTAGTGGATAGCGCGTTTCCATTGAAAACGGGCTTCCTTGATACGATTGGTCTGCCAATAGGCATCACCCAGATGATCATTCAGTGTGGCATCTTCAGGGTTCAGCTCAATGGCGCGTTCCAGCCAGTAAACCGCTTGCTTGTAATCACCCTTTTTATAAAAGGCCCAGCCATAACTGTCAGCAATAAACCCATCATTCGGTCGTAAGGCGACAGCTTTTTTGAGTAATTTCATGGCCTGTTCCAGCTTCATATCCTTTTCGACCCAGCTGTAGCCAAGGTAATTGAGGACGGCCGGATTTTCAGGCTGATATTTCAGGGCGCGGAGCAGATCTTTTTCTGCCGCTTCCCAGTTATCCAGCTGCTCATAAGCGATACCGCGGGCATAGACAAGATTCCAATGCTGTTGGTTGATATCCTTACCGATGGTATCAATGGCCTGATCATAGGCATTCAGGGCCAGATCATGGCGTTCGGAACGCTGATGGATATCACCGATATAGGTCAGAGCCTCAAGCCGGGTGGTTTCCTGTTGTGATAAATTGTCCAGCAGGTCAATGGCATCTTCAGCCCTGCCGCTGGCTTCCATAACCTCAACACTGCGAAGTTTGGCCATTTTATAGGAAGGATCTGTGGATTTGATTTTATTATAATGGTTCAAGGCCTCATCATAATCACCATTCAAGGTCAAAAGATCGCCCAGCATAATATTGATAAATCCCTGATCCGGCTGCAGATATTCAACCATCCGGCTGTAAATCAGGGCGCTGTCATGCGCTTTGCGTTCTTTTAACAGGCCGGCCATCGAAAACAATGAAAAGACAAGACCGTCATCGGCGCTGGCGATGGTCGCCTCGGGCAGTGCTTCGGGGTTCTGGTCACGCACGACAAAAGCGCCATGTGCTTCACGTTCGCGGATGGTTTTATAGATATGTCCCGCTTCTTCTGTTTTGCCGTTGCGTTCAAAATAATTGGCCACCAGCAGCGTTTCCTGCAGGCTTAAACCACTTTTTAGGGCCGCATGATAGGCAGCTTCTGCTTTTTTAGTATCACCTGTCACATCATGCATCAGCGCCTTGTGAAGGGTGTAGTGGGGATCATCGCTGTATTTGGCCGTGTTCAGCAGGGTCATGGCCTGATCATGATCGCCGGTGCCCAGCGTTGCCCAAGCCCGCAGCAAAGGCACGGTATAACCGCCAAAGCTTTCTGTATCAATTTCATTTAATGAGGCCAGCGCATCAGAGTATTGGCTCTTTTTGACGGCTTTGACGGATTTAAGGATATAGCCAAGTTCTTTATTTTTGCCATCGGCGATCACGCGTTCAGCCAGAATACCGGCATTATCAATGCTGCCATTTCCAATCGCCAGTAAAAAAGTCCGGTCAAGAAGGTCTGTATTGCTGCCATCGGCAAGCTCAAGAGCCGTAGACATATATTCATAAGCATTGTCCCAGTCTTTTTGCTGCTGGGCAAACCGTCCGGCAAGGTAACTGCCGGTCAGAGATGCGGGCATGGCGGCGCGTAACTGCGCGCGGGTATAGGTTTTTTCGGCTGTGGCGGTTTCTGGCATGGCCATAGCAGATGGCGAGGTGCTTGTTGCCTTTTCGTTATAATATAGGTGTCCTGCCGCCAACAAAATTACGAGTGCGCTCAAGAAAACCTTTGATAATATTTTTATATACTGCCTCAAAATGAACTCCCTATAGAAAATGCCCGGTATAGAATCCTGTAATCCTATTATTCCACTTAGGAATTAAGATTCGGTCAAAACCGCCGGGTTTCAAGCAAAATGCTGGAACTTTTTTCGAATTCATGCGTTGAGGTGTCTTTTATCTGTCTTAAGAGCCTTACATTCCGGTATAATTAGGTCCGCCGCCGCCCTCAGGCGCGACCCAGTTAATATTCTGGGCCGGATCCTTGATG
>JBNJDW010000146.1:0-4785 GCA_051745265.1 Pseudomonadota bacterium | reverse complement strand
ATCTGTTTCTTCGGCGATGTTAAGCATCGTCTCCCGATCGCTCAATGTTGTCCGTCCGGCTTCGCGGGTGACCACCGTAAAGGACGGCGCCAGATCTGTTTCCTGCATTAAATCTTCATACTCATCCTTGAATGCCTGCAAGCGGCGTTCTTCACCGGCCAGTTTCAGGGCCACGGCGGTGTTGAGGATATATTCAGCTTCTTCCGCTGATACAGAATCGACATCGGCCCGTGGTAATAAACGTGAGAAGGCATCAGCCGCCTCTTCCCAATTACCGGCCCGCCAGTAAATATCCGCCCGCAACCGCTGTGCATTACGGGAACGCAGGTCTGACAGCGCCTCTATAGCCTCTGTCGTCATATCCATCTGTGACAGGGCCCGGGCCCGCAACAGCTGCCGCTCTTCCTCTAAGCCGGACGGCAATTCGGGGCGTCCGGTCCGCTGCAGGGCGGAAATCGCTTCGTTCGCTTCATCATCAAGCAGATAGACCGCCGCCAGTCTGGCGCCCACGCGGCTTGAGGCTTCGCCCTGCACGGCCCGTTTATCCAAAAGCTCTTCCAAACCTTTTGCCGCCCGCTCCAGCAGATCCATATCGACCAGGGCATCCGTTGCATTCAGAACCGCCGTCACGCCGTCTTCGCCAGAGGGCATTAATTCCTGAAACTCACTGAAAATTGTTATGGTTTCCAGATTTGGCAAATTCTTGGCTTCGCCCTCGACAAATAATTCCCGGAAAAATCGAAGCATGTCATTTGTAATCGGCTCGGTATCTTCACGATTGCCCTTGGCAAGGCGGATCGCATCCTGCAACTGGGCCAGGCCGTCATAGTAACGGTCATTCACCACCCGCAGCAAACCAATACTGTGTAGAATCTGCACTTCCAGACCATCGTCACGCCATGCGAAACGCATATGCTCCAGCGCTTCCAGAGCCTCTTCGGCGGTGATCATATCCGTTTGCCATTCCAACAACACTTTGGCCAGACGGGCTTTGGTCCGGTACAGACGGTCACGGTATTCCATGGCTTCCGCCCATTCGGACAGCGCCTGTTCCGGTTGATTGTTCTGACGGAACATTTCACCACGCAGATAATGGCGGGCCGCCTGATACCGTACCGGTAAATCTTCACCCATCATATCCAGCGCCTCAAGCAATGTTGCCGCCCGGGCGGCATCAGCGCTTCTTAATGCCGATTCTGCCATAAACAGGGTCAAAGGTATCGACAGTTTTTTCGGATACTCTTTTAACAATCTGACATCCTGTGGAAACATCCGTTCCGCCAGCCGCCATTGTCCGGCCGCCGCCGCGGCATACCCGCGCCACAGTTTTGCTTCGGGATGGGTCTGCAGCGCCGGCGCGCCCAGATCATCAATCGCCTGTTCATAACGGCCGGCAAGGGCCTTGGCCGCACCACGAACAGCCAGATAACTGGATTGCCTGGCAATGTTTTCATCCGCATCCGCGACAAGGTCAAGAAGCCCCAGGGCTTCAACACCAAAGCCATTTGCCAGATACAGCAAAGCCATCTGGAACAGCGCACCGGTCCGATCGCGCCCCTCTGGCAAGCGGGACAATTGTTCAATCAATGTATAGCGGTTATCAGAAAAACTGCGCAGCCCGCCCTGCCGCCAGGATTGCAGGTTAAATAAACGGGATTCCGGCGTACCGGGATCGGCCTTTTTATCTTCAAACGGATCAATCTGCGACATCCGTGCCGCCGGGGGGGAGATATTCATACCATCTTCCGCCTGCATGATAATCGAGTCCCGATCCACAGAAAAACTGATATCATCGCGTTTCTTAAGTGCGGCAAAACCAAGATAAGTATCAAGAATTTCAAGATCAGGCGTCACAAACGGCTCTTGCAGGCTCTGCGTGGCAGAACGGGTCGGCGCGATATACAAAACATCACCGACAACGGGATCGGTCACGGTAAAAAGCTTATTGATCTGTTCAAAATGCCCGACCAGAGAGAACAGGCCTTTCTTCATTTCCGGTTCAATATAAGCGCTGGCAAAATTCGTCTGATCGGTTTCGGTCAGAATAATCTGCCAGGCCAGCTGTTCTTTACGCACAGATACATTCTGCCCCCGCGGGAAACGAAAACGGTAAGCAATACCGCCCTCAAGCTCCAGCACTTCCGGCGTGCCCAGCATATTTGAAAGCGGGCCAAAACGCTCGGGCACAATCGTACCCTGCCGTGATTCCAGAACAATCCACAGATAGCCAAAACGATCAAAAACAGCAATGCCGGTCGGTTCGATCGTGGCAATGGTGATAATGGTTGGCAGGCGATCACCATCAGGATCCGGCACGGGCACCGGGGACTGTTGCCGTTCGGGGCTGGGGGTAATATTAATGGAGGATTCGGCCTCGGGTGGTGCCGTTTGCGGGGGATCAGCCGGTTCGGATTCTTCTGTTTCAGCCTGTTCTGATGCGGGATCTTCGGCGGGTGTTTCAGAATCTTGTGATTCCAAGCCGGCCACAGCCTGTTCAACCGCCCGGATAATTTCAGCTTCGTCAATATCCGTATCACTGTCCTGTTCTGTTTCCGGCGCAGCGGTTTCCGTTTCCGTATCGGGCGCGTCTTCCGGCGTGTCTTCCGGTGTTTCTGCGGCAGTGTCTTCGGGTTCCTCTTCTTCTATCGCTTTTGGTGTCGGTTTTGGCACATCCGGTTTTTGCGCGGACGACGCTGCGGGCGGCGCGCTGCCTTTGCTGACATCGACCACAACGCGCCGGACCAGACGATAATCCCTTACATTGGCGTAATCGGCAAGGTCAACTTCAATCACCGTGCGGCGGTCATTCTGTGTGACAATATTAATATCATCAATTTGTTGCTGCCTGTGGGCGGAGGGCACGCGGAAGGGCTGCGCAGCGCCGGCTTCGAATGTCAGGGTTAATGTATCACCCTGACGGTCCGTTTTATAAGCAACCATTTTATTCCAGTCAAAAACGATGCGGCTGTAATCGCCATGCTCGCCAACCCGTATTTCAAGATTGGCCGTTTTCGCCGCCGCCGGAACAGCCATCAGCACAAGAAAGGCCAGCGCCCATCCCCACAGATTTGTTACAAATTTTCGCGTTATAATGCTGTTCATTTTCGAATTGACTGTCGTGATCTGTCCTGATGTTAAGTTTACACAAAAAACACTGAAAGATCAGGGTTTTTATTATTTTCGGCGTTAAAACAAACCTGAACGGTTTTCATGAATACGAATTTCCACCCGCCGCAGCGGCGCCCTTTGTTCTGCGGTCATATCCGGGGCGTCCAAAGCGTCTTTATCTATGCCCAGGCCATAAAGGGCGACAGACTGCCGATAACCGCTCTCATAGACCATGGCCGCCACCGATGCGGCGCGCTGCTGGGATAGGCCCCAATTGCTTTTAAAATCTTCATAAGCGCCGCGGACCGGTGAGGGGTCGCTGTAACCGTAAATCTCGATCCGGTTGCGCAGACTGCCCAAAAGATTAAAGACCTCGGCCAATGGCGTTCGAACATTTTGCCGGACTGTAAAACCACCGGCATTAAAAAGTAAGGACTGCGGCAGCTCAATGGTCAAAAAATGATCATTTTCGGTAATTTTGGCTTCCGCCAGGGCGGGATAATTTCGCAAATTACGCTTCAAAACGGCGGCCAGATAGGCCAGATCCTTACCGGCGACAGCTTCCCGGCGCTGCACGGCTTTGGCATCTCTGGCACCGACGCTGGCATCACCGACATAGCTTTCCTTGTCATGAAGGCTAAAGCCGATCTGGCCCATGATGCTGCGTTCGGGATTGATCATCGAGAAAATCATAACAAAAAAGGTCAGTAGCAAGGCAATCACATCCGTAAAAGAAATCAACCAGGTCGATGACGCGGGCGATGATATCAAAGCGCGACGATCATAAGGCGGCGGATGCGGTTTTTCCGGCGGCAGCGGCTCTGTGCTTTCTGTCTTATCCTGTGTCATGGTTATTCCTCCTGCCCTGCCGGGGAGAAAATGAAACTAACCTCATCCGTATTGCCACGCTGTATGCCAATCATCATCCGCTCCGGGCTCAGGCCCTGCTGTTCAAAAGCGGAGACGTAACGCTCGGCCTTTAAAACACGTTCGGTTAACGCCGTTCTATCGATGACCGCTAAACGGGAAGGCGGGCGGCGGCTGTAGACAATGATGCTCATCATCAAATTCCGGTCAGCCCCCTGCGGCTGAAGCAGTCCGGATAAAGAGGCCAGAAAGCTTTGCCGTTTGATCGGCGTTGCAATATTCAGCGGGGCTATATCCAGCAATTCTTCAACATCTTTGACCGGCATTGAAACAATAACCGCGCCTTTTTCACGTGTCGTGCGTTCTTTGAACGGAAACTGGGATGAGTTGAATATACCTTCGATCTCATCCAGCGCCTGACCGGCATCCCGGCCGATATTCGATTGCTCTATAACGCTTGGCACCCCTTGACCGCGCAAGCGGTTAACCGGAAAACTGTCTTCCAGACTGTTTAATACCGGATCGGTTTTGTTATCATCAAACTCTGCGCCAGCCGTTAAGGCAATAAAAAAAGCCAGCAAAATAAGAAACAATGACAGGATCAAGAACTGTGTAGGGGGAGAGCGTTGTTCACGCGGTGTACGCGATACGGGCCTTCTGCGGGTGGAACTGTGCATATCGCGGTTACTCTTCCGGTAAAGCTGGCAAACGGCCCTGTTCAACAAGTTTAATGGTAACTTCGCGTGACCGTTCCGGGTTCATATTGGCAAAAATCATGTTCAGTGAATGCATAAGGCATCTGATAAGAAT
>JBNJDW010000145.1:0-4832 GCA_051745265.1 Pseudomonadota bacterium | reverse complement strand
ATGGCCGGGCAATTGGGGATGAATTCCTTTTTGCACCTGCTGCCCGGATCAACCTCTGAAGAGCAGCTTTTGAAACTGGTCAGCGATCTGAACGCCGCGCCGGAAGTTCACGGCATTCTGGTCCAACTGCCCCTGCCCCAAACCATCGACAGCAAAAAAGTGGTCGCGGCAATTGACCCCGCAAAAGACGTCGACGGCTTACACCCGATCAATGCCGGAAAACTGCTGCTCGGTCAGACAGGGTTTGTGCCCTGCACGCCGCTGGGCTGCCTGCATCTGATTCAAACCGTCAGCAAAGATCTGTCCGGCCTGCATGCTGTCGTCATTGGCCGCTCGCATCTGGTCGGTAAACCGATGGGCCAGCTGTTGCTGAATGCCAACTGCACGGTGACGCAGGCCCATTCGCGCACCCGCGATCTGCCCGCTTTGACGCGGCAGGCCGATATTATCATCGCCGCGGTCGGCATCCCCCATCTGATCACCGCCGATCATATCAAGGACGGGGCGATCATTATTGATGTCGGCATCAATCGTCTGGAAGACGGCCGCCTGACCGGCGATATCGATTTTGAAGATGTCACCAAAACGCATAACTGCGCCATCACCCCGGTGCCGGGCGGTGTCGGCCCCATGACCATTGCCATGCTGATGGAAAACACCTTTCAGGCGGCGCAGAATACGGCAGAAACCAGCCGTTAAAATACATCCAGCCTGTTCATACCGGCAAGCTTTCTTGATGGCTGCGGCTTGTTTTTATCGGACATGTCGCCTTTTGGGACATAACGGGCAATACCCTCCGCACCCCAATACTGGCGGATCACTTCTACCTCGTCAGATATGGAGGGATTTACCTTGCCGCCCTTATCTAAAAACAGCTCAAGCGCTTTTTCACCAGAATATTTAGCAACATATATCAATTCTGTCTCACCATATTGATCTATTGCATCGGGGTTTGGTTTGCCGCCATTATCAAAAAACAACTCTACACCCTTCATCCCGCCCCAAACGGCAAGAACCATAAGCTCTGTCGCGTCATGTTGATTTTTGGCGTCAGGATTTAGTTTTCCACCATGGTCGAAAAACGTCTGAATGCCTTCTTTACCACCTGCCTGGGCAAGATACATCAGTTCTGTCGTGCCATGCTTACTTTTGGCATCGGGATTTAATTGACCGCCCTCATCGAAAAATAACTTAATACCTTTCTTGCGACCAATGCGGGCAAGATACATCAACTCAGTCTCGCCATCTTCATTTCTTGCCGCGGGGTTGGATTTGCCACCCTGATTAACGAAGTCTTCCAATGTCGCCGCGACAGGGCGTTCAGAAAATTTCAACGAGTCTGATTTAGGGAGGACAGCATTAAACCCTGTTTGCAAATCCGTAAATGATTTTTTCATAATACACGCCCTTCGCGCATCAAGCCGTATGGTTAATCTAAAAAATGAAATGTACTATAATTTTGGCATTATGTCAATTAAAAATTAACGCCACATTACAAAATATTCTCCTATTAAAGACATGTATAAAAAAACGGCCATGCCCATATAAATAAAGACATGACCGTTTTAAAGATATTTTATAAAGCCGCTGTTAGGCCGCCAGCTGATCCAGCGGATTGCTGAAATCAAGCTTCAGGTCATGGGCGACTTCGGCCTGGGTGATTTTGCCCTGATGGACGGTCAGGCCGTTCATCAGATGGACATTATCCTGCAAAGCCTGTTTCCAGCCTTTATTGGCCAGTTGCAGCGCATATGGCAGCACGGCATTGTTCAAGGCCTGTGATGAGGTCAAGGCCACGGCGCCCGGCATATTGGCCACGCAGTAATGCAGGATACCATCGACCATATAGGTCGGGTCCTGATGGGTTGTCGGCTTGCTGGTTTCCGTGCAGCCGCCCTGATCAATGGCAATATCAACAATCACCGAACCCGGACGCATTTTGCCCAGCATATCACGGGTGATCAGTTTGGGCGCCAGCGCCCCCGGGATCAGAACCGCACCGATGACAAGATCGGCGTTAAAGACGTGTTCTTCCAATGTTGCCTGCGTTGAATACAGCACATTGGCCGTATTGCCGAACAGGTTTTCCAGTTCGCGGACCCGTTCCAGATTGCGTTCCAGAATGGTCACATCGGCACCAAGGCCAACCGCCATCTTGGCCGCCTGCGTTCCCGAAACACCGCCGCCGATGATGGTCACATCAGCCGCTTTCACGCCCGGCACGCCGCCGACCAGCTTGCCCGAACCGCCCTGATTGCCGATCTGCATGGACACCGCGCCGACCTGAACCGACATCCGGCCTGCAACTTCGCTCATCGGTGCCAGCAAGGGCAAACCGCCGCGTTCACCGGTTACGGTTTCATAGGCAATCGCCGTGCAGCCGCTTTTGATCAGACCTTCAGCCTGCGTGGCATCTGCGGCCAGATGCAGATAGGTAAACAACACCTGATCTTCGCGCAGCATGGCGGTTTCTTCGGGTTGCGGTTCCTTGACCTTGATGATCATATCGGCACGGTCAAAGATTTCCTTGGCCGTATCAACGATTTGGGCGCCGGCCTCACGATACAGATCGTCACTGGCATAAATCGACGCGCCGGCACCGGTTTCAACAATCACGTCGTGACCTTTAAACGTAAATTCCTTAACCGAGCTTGGCAGTAATCCGACCCGGTATTCATTCGTTTTAATTTCCTTCGGAACCCCGATGAGCATTGCTATTCTCCTTCATATTAGACTGTTTGAAAAATCACTCTATCACCACTATGACCTTAACGTCATCAAAAAACAGCCCGAAAACGTCTCGCGCTTTTCCGGTGATGCTGCTATGGTAACGACACCCAATTTATATAGAGACAGGAGATCGATATGACGATGACAGCAATGGACAGTGAAAACACATATTGCGCCCATAACTACCACCCGCTGCCGGTGGTTCTGGTCAAGGGCGAGGATGTCTGGCTTTGGGACGAAGACGGCAAAAAATACCTTGATATGATGAGCGCCTATTCCGCCGTCAGCCTGGGCCACAGCAACCCGCGGATCGTCAAGGCGATTACCGATCAGGCCGCCAAGCTGGCGATCACCTCACGCGCGTTTTATACCGACAAACTCGGCCCGTTTTTGCAAAAGCTGTGCAAAATGTCAGGCCTTGATATGGCCCTGCCGATGAATACCGGCGCCGAGGCTGTTGAAACCGCCATCAAAGCGGCCAGAATGTGGGGCTATCAATCCAAAAACATCCCCACCGGTCAGGCCGAGATCATTGTCGCCAGCGATAATTTCCATGGCCGGACGACAACCATCATCGGCTTTTCAACGGATGAAGAGTATAAAGACGCCTTTGGCCCCTATACGCCGGGCTTTAAAATCGCTGAATTCGGCAATGCCCAGTCTTTCCGCGATCTGATTACCGAGAATACCGCCGCCATCCTGATCGAACCCATGCAGGGCGAGGCCGGCATCAAAATTCCGCCCAAAGGCTTTTTAAAAGAGCTGCGTCAGATCTGTGATGAAAACAATGTCCTGCTGATTCTCGATGAAATCCAGACCGGCCTTGGCCGCACCGGCAAAATGTTTGCCTTCCAGCATGAAGAGATCACGCCCGACGGCCTGATTCTGGGTAAAGCCCTTGGCGGCGGCATGATGGCCGTATCCGCCTTTATCGCCAAAAAGCAGGTGATGGAGCTGTTTACCCCCGGCAGTCACGGCTCAACCTTTGGCGGCAACCCGCTGGGCGCCGCGGTCGGGCTTGAGGCCTTGACGATCATGGAAGAAGAGCAAATGGACAAACGCAGTGCCGCGCTGGGCGCCCATCTGCTGGAAAAATTCCGCGCCGTTGATTCGCCGCTGATCCGTGAAGTCCGCGGATCGGGCCTGTGGGTCGGTGTTGAATTTGACGCCGATAAGGTTTCAGCCCGCAAAGTCTGCGAAGACCTGAAAGACCGCGGCATTCTGTCCAAGGAAACCCACGGCACCGTGGTCCGTTTCGCCCCGCCGCTGACCATCAGCAAAGAGGTCCTCGACTGGGCCGTGGATGAATTTACCGCCGTTGTCCGCGATCAGGAAAACCGGCAGCGCATGGCGTCATAATTTAACGCTGATTCTCTGAATCCGGCCCCTTGCTCCCGCAGCAGGGGGCCGTTTTTTTGGCGTCAATACTGGCCTGCCATCAATGTTTTATGTTTAATGCAGGGCGTTAACTTCAAAGTAATGTTTTTATCTTAGGCTTTAGACATCGGGCATGGGGGTGTCTGATGAATTTAATAATAATATGCCATATTACGGGGAGGTATTATGGACTACAGTTTAAACGATCTTTTAGCCAAAATGGGCCTGAACGAATTGGCAGAGCAGAAATCACTGCGCTGGCATTATACGGACAGCAACAATCCCGCACTGGGCGGTTTTGCCGAAGCCCGTCTGATTGAAGATGGCCGCTATCTGACCGTTAATCTGGCCCACCGCCTGATGGATGACGAAGACGGTACTGAAGAAGAACGTCTGGAAACCGTCCAGATTGAGGCCCGCCGCATTGGCGACAGCGATACATACCGGATTACCAAGCTCAGCTTTGACGGCACTGATTTCGAGGCCGATAATGATGCCATGCTGCAACTGGGCACCGGGTTGTTTTATGCCCGCGCCCTGCACATCAATGAAATCATGGTGGAACAGCGTTTCAAAACCGCGCCGCACAGCCTGCGCCATACCTATACCGCGCATTCCAGCCGGATCAAACTGGATGACGAGCGTTTTGACAACCGCATGGCCCATAATGATACGCATAAGGTCTCATCCGCCGAAAATCTGGCCGGGGTGATTATTCCCTTCCG
>JBNJDW010000144.1:0-4843 GCA_051745265.1 Pseudomonadota bacterium | reverse complement strand
ATGCGGGTGAACTCTTTCATTTCAGCCAGCCGCTCCAGCAATACGCCGGGACCGCAGCCGAGATCAAGCACACTGGCCGCCCCACTGCGGGTCAACACATCCAGGACAGCCTCCAGCCGCTGCTGATGAAGCGAGGTCACCGGATCCGTCATTCAGGCGTCCTTATCCGCGGCCTTGCGGGTCACATAGACCGTGTTTGACGATTGCTTATGCTGCAACGGATTGTCAAAACTGACAACATGGGCTTCGACCTCGGGGAAGACGGATTTCAGCACGGTGATAAAGGCTTCATCCGGCGGGTCATTCGACCACAGGGCAAAAACGCCGCCGGGGTGTAGGAAACCCTGCAGGCGGGTCAGGCCGTCCTTGGTATAAAATCCGCTATGGCTGTCATGCAGGTTAAAATCGGGCGCGTGATCAATATCCAGTAAAATGGCATCAAACTTACGGCGCGGCTGATCGGGGGCAAAGCCGTCTTTTTGCGCCATGGCAAAGAAATCACCATGAACCAATCGGCAGCGTTTATCATCGCTAAGCACCGTGCCGACCGGCAACAGATCTTCAACATGCCAGTCAATGACAGCGCCAATGGCCTCAACTACAGTCAAAGATTTAACCCGGTCATCTTCCAGCGCCGCTTTGGCCGTATAGCCCAGCCCAAGGCCGCCGACGACGACATCCATTTCCGGCTGATCGAGTTTGGCAAGGCCGAGATGGGCCAGTTCTTCCTCGGCGACAGTAAACAGGCTCGACATCAAAAAGTCATCATCGAGCTTGATTTCATAGACATCAACATCCAATACCAGTTCGCGCCGCCGCCGCAGGCTGACAACGCCAATCGGCGTATTGCTGTAGGCAAGTTCTTTGAATAAAACCGTCATAAGGGCCCCTTGTTGTTAAACAACAGTCATATCAAAGCCCTGCCGGAAAAGCCAGTTTCTTGAGGTGAAAATAGAAAGAAGCCCTGTATCCGAGGACACAGGGCTTCTTCGATGACTTCCTACGACTGTATTACCAGCATCAGGTTAGAAGGGTTTATTCTCAGCTATTAACGGCGAACCGTTAAGGGAGCACCCCCGCAGTCACCATCACCAACAGATGGCAATTATTTTTGTTCCCAGAATTTTGCAAAAAATATATCATGCCGGGCAGAAGCTTTTGTATAGGGGGATATCATGAGTAATGCACAGATCCGCGTCATCGCGCTGGGCCTGATCCGGCGGGCAGATGGTAAAATCCTGCTTGAGAAAGGCCATGACTCCGTTAAACAGGAAGACTTCTACCGCCCGCTTGGTGGCGGTATTGAGTTTGGCGAAACCGGCGCCGCAGCACTGCAACGTGAATTTATCGAGGAAATCGGCAAACAGATTACCGTCAACCATCTGATCGGCACGATTGAAAATATTTTTGAATATGAGGGTCAGCCGGGGCATCAGATTATGCTGCTCTATGAGGCCGGCTTTACGGACCCTGCCGATTACGAAAGGACGCATTTTCGGCGGCTTGATAACGAAAACGCCCTGACCTGCTGGCGATCTCTGGACGACATTAAACAGGAAGGTGCATTACTGCATCCATGGCAGATCAAAGAACAGCTTTAAAGACCGGCGACACCGGACACGCCATCGACAATAAACTGCACCGCCATTGCTGCCAGAAAAATACCCATGACCCGGGCCAGAATGCTTAAAGCGCCCTGCCCCAGCCAGTTTTTAATCTGCGTTGCCATCAGCAGGGCGAGACAGGCCAGCGCCTGCACCGCAATCATGGCAGCCATAATATAGAGCACTGACACAGATTGCTCGCGCGCTATTTCCAGCAACAGGATAAAGGCGGCCGCGCAGCCGGGCCCGGCCATCAGCGGAATGGCCATGGGAAAAACGGCGATGTTATCAGATGTCGATGAGGCCTTGGGCGCGGTCTGTTCATGACCGCCCATCACCATGTTAAAGGCGGTATAGAACAACAGCAGGCCACCGGCGATTTTAAAGGATTCGGGTGATATGCCCATATGGTCCAAAATCACCTGCCCGGCAAAACCAAAAAACAGCAGCACGCCGATTGAAATCAACGCCGCCTTCAGCGCAATTGCCTGTGTTTCGCGGGCTTTAATTTTAGAGGTTAAGCCGGAGAAAACCGCCGCATTGCCCAGCGGATCGACAATCACGATCAGGGTAATAAAGGCGGTGATAAAAAGATCCATTCGGAAACCTCAGAGAGCCGGAGCTATATAGCCATGGCGCAGGATTATTTAGGGCGTGACATATAACGGCGGATAAAGTTTGGCTTCAGGCAATCCCGGTAAACACTGGCATGGGCACCGTAACAGGACATGACCGCCAACCGGGGATTATCCGTGTATTTAACAGGCTTGCCGCTTTGTCCGGCGTAAAGATCACCGCCCGCGGCCTTTATAATGGCATGACCTGCGGCAATATCCCAATAGGACATCGGTTTTGGGAAACAGGCAATATGGGCCTCGCCCTCTGCCGTGGCACACAGACGGCCACCGCCAACGGCGCGGACCGGTTTCACCCGGTATCTGCCAAAGCTTTTGATATCCTGATCCTTGCGCCAGCCAAAGGCACCTTTTACGGTTATTTCTGATTTGACCGAGGGTATGACCTCCAGAGATACCGGAGATTCACCGCGTATTTTACTATAAGCCTTGCCGTTGTTGCCGGTGTAATACATTTTACCGCGGCCCTCTTCGGCGGCCGGGAAATAAACAACGCCCATGACCGGATCGCCTTTGTGAATCAGGGCAATATGAACGCCGAAACCTTCATGTCCGTTGATAAAAGTATTGGTACCATCCAGCGGATCGACCATCCAGAATGTGTCATTATTGGCGACAATTTTCCGATTATCGGCCAGCGGTTCTTCTTCGCTGACCACGGGAATATCGGGGGCCAGAGCCTGCAGTTTTTTCATGATAAAACGGCTAGCTTCCAGATCCGCTTCGGTAACAAGGCTGTTATCCGCCTTGCGTGTCGGATCAATTTTACCGCGATGTGACATGATAATATGACCGGCATCGCTGGCGATATTCATCACATATTGAACATTAGGTTTCTGAAACATGACGGAAAATTAGCAGTATTTTCAATAAACCGCAAGTCATAATCACCAAAAATTATGGATAACCAATCAGGGGCAGCCGGTCAGCGCGACGGTTGAAATACCGTATTTACCCATTTCCGGGTCCAGATACGGCGTCATCTGAAACCGCATAATGGCAAAATCCTGATCCTTTTTATGCGACGGCAAATCCCATATTTTAACAAAGATCATGACCTCTTGCGTTTCGGGTTTTTCAAGCGGGTCAGCCTCACGATCCGGTCTGTCGGCAATTACGCCGGCCAGCGTGTTGTCTTCTATCTCATCGGAGGAGGCTTGCTTTTTTCCGCCCGTCAGCACCGGTTCTGCCGTCAGGCGCATCGGTATGGACATATGCCATTGATTATGGCTTTCTTCTTTACCAACCCTGATCTGGCCGAAGCTTTCGGCTTCCAGCGCTGCGCCGGATGAATTTAAAACCAGATTGGCCAGCCTTGAATTTGCAATCGTCAAATCAAAACTGTTTTTTCCATCTTCGGTAAAGTAAACAGCCGCCGCGGCCAGATCTTTAGCGAAACTGTCATGTGATAAGGACAGGCTTTCGGTCAGCGCGACCGGGGCCCAATCACAGACCTCTCGTTTTGTTCTTTTATCTGTGCTGTCAAGTTTTTGCGCTGCTGCTGGCGAAACAACGGCACCGGTCAGGGCAAAGATCAAGAATAGACAGAAAATAAAACGCATGGATCAGGCTGCCTTTTTTCGGCGGAGCGGTGTGATCCCCCGTTCCGATGTTTCAATAAAGGTGAATAACTGCTGGCCCGGTTCGAAATCTTTGTATTCGGCTTTCAGATCGACCAGACGGTCTTTAAACAAGCCATTCCCATGGAACAGTTTGCGGAAGATTTTTTGCAGGGTTTTCACATCATCTTCGCTGTACCCACGGCGCAACAGGCCAACATCATTGATTTTAACCAGACCGGCACGATCGCCCTGCGCCACGCAGAATGGCGGAACATCCATACTGGCCATGGTGCCGCCGCCCAGAAAGCAATGATCGCCAAGACGGGAAAACTGATGAATGGCCGCCAGACCACCGACAATACAGAAATTGCCAACGGTGATATGTCCGGCCAGCGCCGATGAATTGGTGAAATAATTATTGTTACCGATCCGGCAGTCATGACCGACATGCGAACTGGCCATAAACAGGTTATTATCGCCAACGCTGGTCAACCCGCCAAATTGCTCGACCCCGGGCTGGATGGTGGCATATTCACGGATAATATTGTTGTCACCGATTTCAAGACGGGTATTGGTGCCCTCGTACTTTTGATCCTGCGGGGCAGAACCGACAGAGGCAAACTGAAACACCTGACAGAAGTCCCCCAGCGTCGTATTGCCTTCGATCACGACATGCGGGCCGATGCGGCAGTTTTCGCCGAGCACGACCTCTGGCCCGATAACGCTGTAAGGGCCGATTGAGCTGCCTTCGCCAATAACGGCGCCTTCATAGATAATCGCGGTGGGGTGAATTTCACCGGCGCCGGGCACGGGACTGCGCATCGGGTTGCTTGCCTGTTTGATAGATGGGGATGTCATTAAAAAGCCTCTCGTTATTTTCCCTTAATATGCCGGGTTTGAAAGGCTTTGGAAAGGGTCCGGGGTTTCACAATAGGTTACAGAATATTTCAAGCCCCCTATTTCAGTCAGCCGGAAATTCACGGATCATTTTCCAGACAAAGTTATCATCCAGCGGCTTCATATCGGCAAAGCCCATCGGCTG
>JBNJDW010000143.1:0-4848 GCA_051745265.1 Pseudomonadota bacterium | reverse complement strand
TTCTTTGACTTTGCTGATGATTTTCAGATCGCCAGTATGCAACTCAATCAGATCTTTGGTAATGGCAAGGCCAAGGCCTGATCCCTCATGTGGGCGCGTCAGGGCTGAGGCGACCTGTTCAAAAGGACGGGTGATCACCGGAATCTTGGCTTTGGGAATACCCACACCGGTATCGCTGACGGTGAAAGATATCATATCGCCGCCTTTGGGTGCGCAGGAGACTTCGACCGTACCGCCCGGCGGGGTGAATTTAACCGCATTTGACATCAGGTTTAACAAAACCTGCATGACAGCCCGGCGATCGGCATAAACATGAACATCATCGGCAACGTGATCTGACAGGATCCGCACTTCCGATTCATGGGCCCGGCCTTCCATCATATGGATGACCAGACGGATTATTTTGGCCAGATTGACATTCTCGAACTCTAAATCATATTTCCCGACCTCGATTTTGGACATATCGAGAATATCATTAATCAGATCAAGCAAATGCTCACCGCTTTCGCGGATACCGCCAACATAATCGAGATATTTGGTGTTGCCAATCGGACCCAGCAACTGGCGCTGCATCATTTCTGAAAAGCCGATAATCGCATTCAACGGTGTTCGGAGCTCATGGCTCATATTGGCCAGAAAACGGGTTTTGGAGGCATAAGCCGCTTCGGCCGCTTCTTTGGCTTCATGCAATTGGCGTTCGTGCAGGGTCCGTTCGGTAATATCCTGAATAATGCCAAACAGCTTATCAACCTGTCCGGTTTTTTCATTGATATGGCAGCGCCCTTCACAGCGCAGGTAACGAGTTTCCTTATCAGCACGGATAATACGGAATTCTATATTATAATCCCGTTTTTCCAGCACAGCCTTTTGGAAGAACTGATACAGATCCGGCAGATCCTTTTTGCTCAGGAACGCATCAATATTGTCAAAGCTGGGTTTGAACTGTGATTCCTTGACATCAAAGATACGGTAAATCTGGTGCGACCAGTCAATCTCGCGATTGCCGACATCCCAGGACCAGTGTCCCATGCGACCGATTTTCTGCGCTTCGGAAAGCTGCTGTTCGCGGAAATCCAGCTCGACTTCCTGGTTACGGATATCGGTAACATCACGGCCAACAATATAAATATGATCTTCAGCGCTTTTCAGCACCCATTCAATCCATTTGAAATGGCCGTCTTTACAGATTGACCGGCATTCAAAGGCAACGCGGGTCTCGTTTTCAAACGGCGCGTCAATAACCAGCTTCATTTTACGCTTGGCAAAGGCCTGATCTTCGGGATGGATCAGATGAATAAACGGAAATTTGCGCAGGTCCTGATCTGTATAGCCCAATAGCCGGTTAAAGGCATAATTGACCCGCACAAAAGAGCCTTCGCGCCGATAGACGCCAAACAGCTCGTTGGACAGATTGATGAAATGGCGCAGCTCACTGTCATCCATATTGATGTTTTCAATGCGCGGCGCTTTTTTGGGTTTCTGGGTGCCCGTCTGTCCCAGTGCTTCGACACGCTGGACCAGCCTTTCGGACCGCTCCCAGGTTTCATCCTGCAGAAAACGCTGTACATCCTGATCAAACCAGAAAATACAGAAACCGGATTTGCCGCGTTTGACACTGTCAACACGGACGCTTAACAGCTGGGGATCACGCTCCATCCGTTCCAGCGCGGCGTCGTAAAAACCGGGTTTGATATTCTCGATCGGCACTTCGACGCCTTCGGGTGTATAGAGCCGGGCAATACGGTTTAAATCAAGCTGCATCAGGTCGTTGCGCGACTGGCCCACAGACCATGACAAGGCCGGGCTGATATAAATCAGCCGACCTTCAGCGTCGGTAACGCACCTTAAAATCTCGTGATCGGTATCTATATTTTGGACAAGTCGCGATTGCGCCATGATGAGTGAAGCTCCCTGTTAAGAAAAGGTTAACACAATCCGAATCGAAGATGAAGGCCGAATCGAAGATGAAGATCAAAATACCCCCTGTCCGTTGAAATATTCTTCCGCAATATATTTTTTATGACTAAGATTCTTGTTTTATGTAATTGATCTCTTCCTTTTTATATGGTAATACTTTTTAAATTCTAACATATGAGGCCCCGCAATGAATCTCAAACTGGCAATGGCGTTTTCCTATTTCGCCCGCAAATATGCGACTAAACTGCCCCATATGGGCAACAAGAAAAGCTGTGCAATGTATCTGGGCGTCGCGCTGCGCGACCAGCGCAAATTGATCGAGGACAAAGAGACCGGCACCTTTATGACACTGTATGAAAGTGTTGAACGCCTGCTCGAAATTAAAATGCTGATGCACTGGACAGCGCATAAGTTTGATATCCCGACCAAATCAAAACCGCCGGTTCAGGTTTTAAAAGAAATCGTTGCCAGCTGCGATGCCGAAGGCCACGGCGCCGCCAATGACATCAAACGGACATTAACCTGGGCCGAACAGTTCTTTAACAAACCGGAAGTCCGCGCCGTATTTGAAGAGGCCAATGTTGAAATCACCATGCCTAAAAATGCCAAGGATTTTCCTAAAGCGGCCGCCAATATCGGTCTTAGAATCAAACAGGAAAGCGAACGTCTGCATAATATCCTGAAAGTCGCCAAAGGCAAGATGCCCGATAACGACAATGACAAGGATACGCCGGATCATAAACAACCCGGCCCAAAACCACCGAAACGCTGACAACACATTTCTAACAGCGGAAATATCATCCTGTTATACAGTCTCCTCGGCAGAAATGCCGACGGAGCAACTTCGGCGGCGTAGAGATATCTTGTCAGGCTGAAAAGAAAACCGTATGACTGGTTAAAAGAGCCGGATCATAAGGATAATAGAAAAATGAATCACGATCACAACAGATCAGCGCATTACAAACAAAACAGCCTGAGCCTGATCGGCGCCGTATCGATGGGTACCGGGGTAATG
Organism: Pseudomonadota bacterium; assembly: GCA_051745265.1. Classification (GTDB taxonomy): domain Bacteria; phylum Pseudomonadota; class Alphaproteobacteria; order Micavibrionales; family CSBR16-224; genus JBNJDW01. The sequence continues at coordinate 1,916 of JBNJDW010000143.1, read as the reverse complement.
ATCGGGGCCGGCATATTTGCCCTGACCGGGCAAGTCGCAGAGCTGGCACGGGAATGGTTTCCGCTGGCTTTTCTGGCGGCGGCGGTAATTACGGCTTTCAGCGCTTATTCCTATGTGAAAATGTCGAATGCCTATCCATCCGCGGGCGGCATTGCCATGTTTCTGGAAAAAGCCTACGGCAAAGGCACAATCACGGCGGCCTGTGCCTTGCTGATGTATTTTTCCATGGTCATAAATGAAAGTCTTGTCGCCCGGACATTCGGCACCTATACATTACAGCTGTTCGATGGCAGCAGTAAAGATAGCTGGCTGGTTCCGGCGCTGGGTGTGGGGCTTTTGGCCTTCGCCTTCTTTGTAAATATTCTTGGCAATAAATTTATCCAAAGCTTTTCGTTTTTCATGGCCTTCCTGAAAATCGGCGGTATTGCGCTTTTGGCCGGTGGCGGGTTATGGGCTTCAGGGCTGAGCTTTGAAAGCATTTCCGTGCGCCCGGAAGAAACCACGCTTGGTGGCTTTCTGGGCGCCACCGCCCTGGCCATTCTGGCCTATAAAGGCTTTACCACCATCACCAACAGCGGCGGTGAGATCAAGGAGCCACATAAAAATGTCGGGCGGGCGATTATTATTTCAATCAGTATTTGCGTCGTATTATATCTGATGGTCACATTAGCGGTCGGCGGTAATTTATCTATAAATGAGATTATCGTGGCCAAAGATTATTCACTGGCTGAAGCATCACGCCCCGCTTTCGGGCAATATGGTCTTTGGATCACGGTTGGCTTTGCCATTATTGCGACGGTATCGGGCGTTATTGCCAGCGTCTTTGCTGTATCACGGATGCTGGCCATGCTCACCGATATGAAGCTGGTGCCACACAGCCATTTTGGTATGCCGGGTGATATTCAAAAACACACGCTGGTCTATACGATTGTGCTGGCTATGGTTTTGACGGTCTTTTTTGATTTGAGCCGGATTGCTTCACTTGGTGCGATTTTTTATATCATCATGGATATTGCCGTCCATTGGGGTGTGCTGCGTTATCTCCGCACAGAGATTAAGGCAAATGCTTTTATCCTAAGCACAGCGATTATTCTGGATGTCATTGTATTAGGGGCCTTTCTGGTCGTAAAAGCCCAAACTGACATGTTGGTCATCTATGTAGCGCTGGCTGGTATGGTGTTGATTTTTGCCGGAGAAAGGCTGTTTTTAAGACATCTGCGATAAGCTCTTTACCAAACAGGTATCTGTCAAAATTTCAAAAAAAGCTAAACCCCAAGCTCCGCCTGCTCTAACCGGCGGATTTCATCGCGGAGGCGGGCGGCGTCTTCAAATTCCAGATTGCCGGCCGCGTCTTTCATCTGGGCGTACAGACCGTCAATATGCTGTTTTAGCTCTTTCCCGGACAGATGTTCACCTTCCGCGCCGATCTTGACCTGTACGCGATCGCCTTTTTCAAAGACAGTATTCAGAATATCGGAAATTTTCTTTTTGATGGTTTCCGGGGTAATGCCATGTTCGGCATTATAGATTTCCTGTTTTTCGCGCCGGCGGGCGGTTTCGTCAATCGCGGCATTAATGCTTTTGGTCATGCGATCGGCATATAAAATCGCCCGGCCATCAACGTTACGGGCGGCGCGGCCAATGGTCTGGATCAATGAGGTCCGGCTGCGCAGATAACCTTCCTTATCGGCATCCAGAATAGCGACCAGCGCACATTCGGGAATATCCAGCCCCTCGCGCAGCAGGTTAATGCCGATCAGCACATCAAAGGCGCCAAGGCGCAAATCGCGCATAATTTCAATCCGCTCCAGCGTATCGACATCAGAATGGATATATCGGACCTTGATATCATTATCATTCATGTATTCGGTCAGATCTTCGGCCATTTTTTTGGTCAGCGTCGTGATCAGGGCCCG
>JBNJDW010000142.1:0-4968 GCA_051745265.1 Pseudomonadota bacterium | reverse complement strand
TAACTTTTATCAACGTTTTTTCCAATATTTTCAGAAAATTGCTGAATTTGCTTTTTGATGACGTTATCTTTATAAGTGTCTTTTAATATGATGTTTTGGCAAGCCAGACACCGCGCTGTTCTGCACTTTGCAGAAGCTTGTCCCAGACTTCATGAGGCGTACCGGAATGAGCAACATAAATATCTGTTAGATCATCCCACATTTTATCAATTAATTTTTGTCCGGTATGTGTATCCGTTGCTGTACCCTGTCCGCCACCAGAAGGCTGGTGAATCATAACGCGGGCATTTTTTGTTGCGTAACGCTCGTCACCGGCACAAAGCAGGATCGAACCCATGGATGCCGCCATACCAGAAACAACAGTTTTGATCGGTGCGCTGCAATTACGCATCGCATCATACATAGCAAGGCCTGCCGTTACAGAACCACCCGGTGAGTTAATCATAACGGTAATTTCTTCGTCGGGCTTCTCATTTTCCAGCAAAAAGAGCGCAGATACGAAAACAGCTGCCATACCATCATCAACCTGTCCATCCAGACGAATGACACGTTCTTCCAAAAGTTTGGAAAAGAGATCAATACCACCTTTGCCATCACGAACATTTGGCACAATGCTCCCTGAGCTGTCATTTGGTGTATAGGCATCCCATGCTGCTTCTGATGTTCCTGCGCGAACAACTTCCGGCAAATCTTCAAATCTTTGTTTAGTCATCTTTAATCCTTCCAAATATTTTTCTTCTCAACCATATCTGGCCCACCGCCGTTGCAAGACACACCCCTGCCCTATGGTGGTTATGGATCCAAAAGCTATGCTAAATCACTTTGATGATTTGGCCTTGGCTTTTGACTTCGTTTCAGATCCTGCCGATTTAGCACCTTTTTTGGCTGCCGGCTTCTTTTTAGAAGCAGGCTTAGCTTCAGAGGCTTCCTCATCCGGATCCTTCATCAACTCGTCTACTGACACTTGATTGTCCTGTAGTTTAGCAATTTCCAGAATGAAGTCAACAACTTTATCTTCAAAGAGCGGCGCCTTGAGGGATTCCAAGGCCTGCGGGTTCTTTTGATACATTTCAAAAACCTGCTGCTCCTGGCCCGGATAGCGCTGCGCTTCGCGGATTACGGCCTGTTGAAGTTCCTGCTGATTGATCTCGATTTTGTTTTCGCGACCAACTTCAGCCAGAACCAATCCGAGCTTAACACGGCGCGCTGCGATATCAGCATATTCCTTTTTTTCCGAATCAGGTATTTCACTTTCCTCGATTTTCATCTGGTCGGCGACCTGATGCAGAATATTGTGCTCTTCGGCATGGACCATACCATGAGGCAGATCAAATTTATGCGCCTCGTCCAGCGCATCCAGCAGATCGCGCTTTAAATGCATGCGGGACATCTGGTCATATTCGCGCTGCATTTGCTCTTTAATGGCCTCTTCCAGCGCTTTTTTATCATCAAACCCAAGGCTTTTGGCGAAATCATCATCGATTGTTGGTTTAACCGGCTCATGAATGTCCTTCACTTCAACATCAAAGATCGCTTCTTTACCGGCAAGCTCGGTGCTGCCGTAATCTTCGGGGAAAGTCACCTTGACTTCGACCTTGTCACCGGCCTTTTTGCCAATCAGCTGTTCTTCAAATCCGGGAATAAAGCTGCCGGAACCAAGCTCAAGCGGGTGGCCTTCACCTTTCATACCCGGGCGACGTTCGCCGTCAACCTTGCCATCAAAGTCGATCATCGCAATATCGCCTTTTTTCAGGGCGCGTTTTTCTTTTATCGGTTTTGACGTTTTCTGATTTTCGGCAACACGCTCCAACGCTTCGTCGATGGTTTTCTCATCCGGTGTTGAGGTTTTGCGGGTCAGGGAAATGTTTTTGAAGTCCATCAATTTAATTTCCGGCAATAATTCAACAGACATGGTGAATTCCAGACCTTTGCCATCTTCAAAGCTGTTGACTTCGATTTTTGGCTGCATTGCCGGGCGTAATTCATTTTCATTTATCGCCTGTGTCGCGCCGTCATTGACAGCCCGCTCCAGAATTTCGCCTTTCAGCGCTTCACCATACTGGGCACGAACCATCTTCAATGGTGCCTTGCCGGGACGGAAGCCCTTCATCTTAACGGTTTGGGAAATTTCTTTCAGACGGGCATCCATCTTTTGCTGAATTTCCGCGTCATCCATGATGACCTTGTATTCATGGTTAAGTTTGTCTTTTTTCAGAGCTTCAATTTTCATGACATTCCAATCCTGTCTATAGGGTGATTTTCGGCTGTATTTTTGGGGGATTCTAAACATAATGTCAACAGACAACTGAAATCATCCCTGCACACAAGCCCTTTGCCAGTGTCTTTAGAGGATTTAAGCCCTGTATTTGACGATTAAAGAAGATAACTATGGTGCGGGTGAAGGGACTCGAACCCCCACATCGTAAGATACTGGTACCTAAAACCAGCGCGTCTACCAATTCCGCCACACCCGCGTGCGACCATCCGAGCAGTCTTACACCAGTTTCTCGGGCTTTTAAAGCAAAAAAGACATCAAAACAGTCAACCTGATTGTTTTTTATCCCATATATTATGGAGGTAACGATCACGGTCACAGCTGACCCGGTAAGCCTGATAGCGGGCCGGGTTTTTATGAGAAAACGCCTGATGATAGTCTTCGGCCGGATAAAACGGCGCAGCCGGGATAATTTCGGTCATGATCGGCGCCTCAAAACGGGTCTGTTTTTCAGCAAGGCTTTGTTCTGCCTGTTGTCTCTGATCTTCATCCTGATAATAGATTGCCGTTGTATATTGCGGGCCTTTATCACAAAACTGCCCTTGACCATCAAAGGGGTCAATGCTCCGCCAGAAGGCTTCCAGTAATTGTGAATAACTGATCTGCCGGGGGTTATAAGTCATCTTAACCGCTTCACGGTGCCCCGTATTACCGGCAGAGACCGTTTCATATGTAGGATTGGGTGTCTGTCCACCCGTGTAGCCGGAAACGACCTCAGTCACCCCGTCCAGCTTTTCAAAATCAGCTTCTATACACCAAAAACAGCCCGCTGCGAAAACGGCTGTTGATGTCTGGTCTTTCGGATCAGACGCATTGCTCATTTTTGACATTGAAAAAACTCCTATTGCGATGATGAACGTCACGATTAGGCCAAAGATGTAATCATGCTTTTTCATGACCTCTCACTTTCAGGGATAAAGCGTAACGCGATACCATTATTACAGTAACGAAGGCCGGTCGGCTCAGGACCATCGGGGAAAACATGGCCCTGATGACCGCCGCAAGCAGCGCAGTGATATTCAGTTCTGGGGCTGGCCAGGCTATGATCGGGGCGGGTTTCGATATTATCCTCCACCGCTTTATAAAAACTCGGCCATCCGCTGCCGCTGTCATATTTCATGCCTGAGGTGAACAGCAATTGCCCGCATCCGGCGCAGACATATTCACCCGCCCGCTTTTCAGCATTGAGAGGACTGGTGCCCGGCGGTTCGGTGCCTTCCTGGCGCAGAACTGTATATTCCGCGTCGCTTAAGCGTGTCTTCCACGTCTCTTCAGGCAGGTCTTCTTTACTATCGTCATGGCCCGTCATCGTTTTTGATACTCCGCTTTTTAATTCAAACCAACATCAGGGGCCTGACGATTGTTCCACATACCTGTTTAATTGACAAATTTATTTAGGCTTTAGAAATGCATAAAAAAGCCCCACCAAACGGCGGGGCTTTTCAGGAAAGGTTTCATGCTTTGATTTAGTAATTGATTGTAAAGTTTCTATTCAACTCTGCTGTACATTTTTGTTCTGCATCGCGGACATGTCTTGCTTCACCATTCATCAGCTTAACGTCTGTGCAGGTTTCTTTTTTCTTATAATACGCGTTGGGAGAAATCTCCCGTTTTGCAGCGGCACCGTTATAATGATGTGTATGACCTTGCTGGCGATGGTACTGTTCCCGCAATTCCCGCTGCTGAATTTCATTTTTCAAACGCATTGTTTCTGAATGAGACCGATTGGCCTCAAGACGCGCGCGATAAGCTTCACGGCGCATCTGTTCTTCATACGATAGCTCACGGCAATTTTGGGACAGTGAACCCTGATTGTAGTCACGATCACCACTGCCTGATCTGGATGACCGATTTATACGACAATCTTCGTTTGGCCCGCGGAATGATTTTTGAACTGTAGATCGACCCCATTGTTCAGCCTGGGTTTTAAGTTCGTCAACGACCCCGTCAAGAACACCACCGGCATGTGCATTTGTGGGGGCACCTCCACCAAAAGCAAATGTTGTTGCGACCATAACCGGTCCGGCGAATTTTCGAAATTGGGTTTTAAGTGCGTCTAGTTTGGCTTCCATGATTGGCCCCTCTATTATTAAAAAATTAATGTTTCACTATTGATAGCACTGTATCAAACAATTACCCATCGGGCAATATCTTTTTCATAATTTTGTAACGAAATTATATTAAATCAACAGGTTAACCGCGTCATTATACATCAAGATTCTCGGCAAAGACGGCATTCTGCTGGATAAAATCGAATCTCGATTCGGATTTTTTACCCATTAACTGTTCAATCAGCCTCCCGGTGCCACTGACTTTGCGCATTTTTTCAGCCATGCCATGCTCACTATCAGGCACGACAACTCGCAAAAGGCTACGTTTAGACGGGTCCATAGTGGTTTCTTTCAATTGCTTGGCCGGCATTTCACCAAGCCCCTTAAAGCGGCTGAATTCTATTTTACGCTTGCCTTTAAAGACCGTTTTCAGCAACTCATCCTTATGTGCATCATCGCGGGCATAATGGACTTCCCCACCAGCCGCAAGCCGATATAGCGGTGGCAGCGCCAGATAAAGCGATCCGGATTCGATCAATCCCGGCATTTCCTTGTAAAATAAAGTCATCAGCAGGGACGCAATATGCGCGCCATCAACATCAGCATCCGTCATAATGACCACCCGCTCGTAACGCAAGGCTT
>JBNJDW010000141.1:0-5060 GCA_051745265.1 Pseudomonadota bacterium | reverse complement strand
CATCATCGAAATCATTGATCAGGAGGATGGTGAGACCGTTCTGCCCAGCGGTGAGAAAGGCGAAGTCTGCATCATCGGCCCGCAGGTCATGAAAGGCTATTACAACAAGCCCGATGAAACCGCCGAAGTCTTTCGCAATGGTCGCCTGCATACCGGCGATATCGGTTATCTTGACGAGGAAGGCTATGTCACGCTGGTCGACCGGATCAAGGATTTGATTCTGGTCCGCGGCTATAATGTCTACCCAAGCCAGGTCGAAGAAGCGATTTATCAGCATCCCGCGATTGAGGAATGTATCGTCGCCGGGGTCCCTGATGAGGAACGCGGCGAAACCGTCTGGGCCTGGGTGACACTGGAAAAGGGCAAAAGCCTGAGCGAGGACGAGCTAAAGACGTTCCTCAAACCCTCTCTGTCACCGATTGAAGTCCCGCGCAAAGTCATCATCCGCAGCAAGCCTTTACCGAAAACACCGGTCGGCAAACTTTCACGCAAAGATCTGTTGGACGAAGAAGGCATAGAGCGCGCCTAGCGCCAAGGGAATTACCGCCTAACTAAGCTTCTCAGCATAGCGCTGGCGCGCCTTGACCTGATCAAGAAAATCCTTGAGAACCGGCCAGAAACGCTGCGGTTTATTATCAAAAACAGCCCGGGCAAAATCAGATTTAACGCCCTTTTGATAGGATTCAACCGCGGCCCGGATACTGGAATCAAGCGCTGTGCTATGCGGGGTATCAAGCATATCCAAAGCCGCGGCACATTCGGTTTTCTGATATTCAAGGATCATCAGCTTGGCCAGTTCATGGTCCAGCCAGTTAATCTTAACAGGATCAAGCGTCTCGTGAATCCAGAGCAGACCCTCACCGCGCAGCAATTGTTGGCGTTCAAGTTTCAAAAAATCAGTGACCAGCGCGGCCTGACTTTCAATCGTCGGCTGATAGGTATTTCGGGCCCGTTTCTTTAAAACTTCCGGAGATTTGGCTGTCAGCTGTCGATCACAATACGGTGTTGCCTGCTCCAGAAATAAATCGAAACGCACCCAGTAATGGTCATCCCGTTTCAATCCGTCATATTCTTCAAAAAACTTCTGACGATCAAGCTTGATCAATTCATTAAAAAACAGGGTCGGATAAAGCTGCGGCGCTTCAAGCTTGCGCAGAAAGCGGATATAAATCCCGGTCAGATCTGCATCTTTGACATGTTCAAGTGCCGTATGGACAAGCCCGGCCTGCAGATCATCACAGGACGGGTCTATGCCTTCGTCGGGAAACGGCAGGCCTTTGAAAGCATATTCAATCGCCCGGGTGACCGGATCATTTTCCCCGGCGGACAATCTGATACACAGCGCCTCATCAATCAACAATTCCAATGTCATCCGGTAAACCGGCGTCAGCGCCAAGATATCGAGCAGCCGTTTTTCAGCATCTTCGGCATTCAGATCAAACAAGGTCAGGTCTTGGGCATTCAGGCTATAGATATCATCGAAAACATCCGGCAGATCTTCATCTGCCCATTGTGCCAACGGCACCAATTGCCGGGCCGGCGCCCGTTCGTTTGACTGTTTCAAAAGCGCGATTGCATCATAAATGGCCAGACCATGCGGCATAGAGTCTCTTTCTTAGTCTTGTTTCCTTGCCTGCGGTTCACCCCCGCAAGACAGCACCGGTTTTATCCGATACTGTATCAACGATCTGGCGGCTGATCCGTTCAATATCTTTATCAGTCAGTGTTTCGCTGCGCGGCTGTAATGTAACGCTTAGCGCCACTGATTTTTTACCATCCTCGACACCTTTACCGACATAAATATCAAAGACCTCAACACCGGCAATCAGGTTTTTATCGGCATTACCCGCCGCGCGGATCAGTTGATCTGCGGTTACCGCCTGATCGACGACAAAGGCAAAATCACGCGACAAAGGCTGCAACGGTAATAATTCGATGGCCTTAAAGGCCGTTGATTTGTTTTTAGGCACCGGAATCGCCTCGACAAAGATTTCAAAACCAACCGCCGGGGTTTTAATGCCCAGCTTTTGCAGGGTTTCCGGATGGATTTCGCCAAAGCGGGCCAATTCCGTCCGGCCCAGACGCAGACTGGCCGCGCGGCCCGGGTGATACCAGTCCGGCACTTCTTTTGAAATCGGCAGCTTTGCCGGATCAAGGCCAAAAGCCTCACAAATGGCAAAGACATCGGCTTTGACATCATAAAAATCGACAGTGCGGGCTGAACTTGCCCAATGGCGCGGTACGGCCTGACCGGTGCGCAGCCCGGTGGCCAGTAATTTCTGGCCTTTGGCGTCTGCGCTTTCATAGACATGGCCCAGTTCAAAAAACGCGGCATTGGCCAGCGCCTTATCGGCGTTTTTCTGCGCCGCTTCCAATAAATTGGGCAAGACAGACGGGCGCATCTGATCAAGCTCGCTGCTGATCGGATTGGTCAGGCGCAACTGTTCGGCCGCCTGATCATTGGCCCCAAACAGCATCGCCTTGTCATGATCCATAAACGACCAGGTCACGGTTTCCAGCAATCCGCGTCCGGCCAATAAACGGCGAAGCTTGGCCACCCGTTGCTGCGCCACGGTTAAGGGCGTAACCGCCGTGACCGGTGGCCGCGGCAGAGATACGGTTTCAATGTGATCATAGCCATAGACACGCAGGATTTCTTCGACCAGATCGGCCCGGCCATCTTCATCAATATCGGGCCGCCAGCTGGGCACGTTGACATGCCATTCCTGATCGGATTTTTGATCTACGGTAAAGCCCAGCGCGGTTAGAATTTCAGCCTGCCGGTCAAGCGGCACCTCTATCCCGCCCAGTTTTTTAACCCGGGCCGGATCATAGATCACCGGGGCGCGGTCCTCGGGCATGGTTCCGGCAGCAACAACATCACCGGCACTGCCGCCGCAGATATCCAGAATCATCCGGGTGGCAATTTCCATACCTTCAATAGTGAATTTTGGATCTACGCCACGTTCAAAACGATAGCGGGCATCGGAATCGAGCATCAAAGCCCGGCCGGTTCTGGCAATCGCCGCCGGATTAAACCAGGCGCATTCCAGATAAATATCCTGCGTATCTTCATCAACGGCAGAGCTTTCACCGCCGATAATGCCGCCAAGGCCCAGAACGCCGCTGTCATCGCAGATCGCGGTCATACCTTCAGTCAGGGTATAGGTTTTATCATTCAGCGCGTCCAGCGTCTCGCCGCCTTTGGTCAGGGCGACATGGATATCGCCCTTCAATTTGGCCTGATCATAAACATGCAAAGGCCGGGCAAAACCGATGGTCATGTAATTGGTGATATCGACCAGCGCCGAAATCGGCCGGAGACCAATGGCGGTGAGCTGATCGCGCAGCCATTTGGGGCTGGGGCCGTTTTTAACGCCTTTGATGGTCCGGCCCAGAAACAACGGGCAGGACGGTACGGCATCCGCCTCAATCGTCACGCCGACCGGGCTGTCAAATGCGGCTTTGACCGGGCTTTGGTCCAGCGGTTTCAACTTACCAAAGCCACTGGCGGCAAGGTCACGGGCAATGCCGTAAATCCCTGTTGTATCGGGGCGATTGGGCGTAACTTCAATTTCAACAACCGGATCATCCAGACCCAGAACACCCGCGGCCGGCGCACCGATTTCGGCATCTTCGGGCAATTCAATAATCCCCTCATGGTCTTCCGACAGGCATAATTCACTTTCGGAACAGAGCATACCGTTTGATTCAACGCCGCGGATCTTGGTTTTCTTCAAGGTGACATCGAGCCCCGGTACATAAGCACCAGAAGGGGCAAAAACACCCTTCATGCCCTGATGACAATTGGGCGCGCCGCAAACGACCTGCAGTTTTTCACGGCCGGTATCGACCATTGTGACATTCAGACGATCTGCATCGGGATGCTGCTGACAGGATTCGACATAGCCGACGACATAGCCTTTAAAATCAGCGCCCCGATCAATGATTTTTTCAACCTCAATGCCAAGCGCGGTCAGGCGGTCGGTGATTTCCGTCAGGCTGGCATCGGTTTCAAGATATTCTTTTAACCAGGACAGGGTGAATTTCATAGCTATCTCCGTTTATCTTTATGCGGGTTTAACAGACCCGCTTTATCTTATTTGAAGGTTTTGTTCGGCTGATCATAGGGGCCGAAACTGTAATGTTTCAACCAGCGCAGATCCGGTTCAAAGAAGGTGCGCAGATCGGGAATGCCGTATTTCAGCATCGTCAACCGGTCAAGCCCGGCGCCAAAGGCAAAGCCCTGATATTCATCCGGATCAATGCCGCAATTCTTTAAAACATTGGGATGAACCATGCCGCAGCCCAGAATTTCCAGCCAGTCATCGCCCGCGCCCATGGCAAGCTTGCCACCGGAGCGATCACAGCCGATATCCATCTCTGCCGAGGGTTCAGTAAACGGGAAATAATGCGGCCGGAACCGAACCGGAAAATCATCAAGGCCGAAAAACGCTTTGCAGAAATCAATCAGGCAGCCTTTCAGATGGCCCATATGGGTGTGTTTATCAATGACCAGTCCTTCGATCTGGTGAAACATCGGCGTATGGGTGGCATCGTAATCTGAACGATAGACCTTGCCCAGCATGATCGATTTGATCGGCGGTTTTTGTTCATTCATGACATGAATCTGCACCGTCGAGGTATGGGTGCGCAGCAAACGCCGGGCGGCCTCACCGTCCTGTTCGGGGTTATCCGGCAGATAGAAAGTATCATGAAGCTGACGCGCCGGATGATTGGGCGGGAAATTAAGCGCATCAAAGTTATGAAATTCGTCTTCGATATCGGGGCCCTCGGCCACAGAAAACCCCATATCGGCAAAAATCGTCATGATGTCTTCGGTCGCCTGGCTGAGCGGATGGACCGCGCCTTTGGCTGCCGGCCGCGGGTCAAGCGTGACATCAATCTGCTCGGTCGCCAGACGCGCTTCCAGCGCTTTGCGGTTTAATTCTTCAGCCTTCGTTTCGATTTCACCGGTGATTTCGGTTTTCAGGCGATTAAGCGCCTGACCCATTTCCTTGCGTTGCTCGGGATCCATCTGGCCCAGCGTTTTCATCAGA